>DATLIL010000549.1:0-3739 GCA_035539475.1 Polyangiaceae bacterium | reverse complement strand
CGGTGTGTACAGGAGCAAGCTGCCCGACTTCATGGTCTTTCTCGACTGGAAGGAGCTGCCCTGGTTCTGGCGGCCGTTCGACAACTTCGCGGTGGCGCTCCTCGCCACGGTGCTCGTGCCGGGCCTGCTCGCTTACGTCTTCGGCTACTTCGCCTTCCGCTCGCGCATCCGCGGCGTCTACTTCTCGATCATCACGCAAGCGCTCACCTTCGCGCTGATGCTGCTCTTCTTTCGCAACGAAACGGGCCTGGGCGGCAACAACGGCCTGACCAACTTCAAGCACCTCTACGGCTACCCGCTGGCCGAGCCGAGCACCAAGCTCGGGCTCTACGTGCTCTCGGCGCTGGTCTGCGCCGGCACCTTCCTGCTCGCGCGCTTCGTGGTCACGTCCAAGGCGGGACGAGTGCTCCGCGCGGTGCGTGATCAGGAGAGCCGGGTCATGTTCTCCGGCTACGATCCCAAGAGCTTCAAGCTCTTCGTCTTCACGCTCTCAGCGGCGATCTGCGGCGTGGCCGGGGCGCTCTACGTACCGCAGGTGGGTATCATCAACCCGAGCGAGCTCCAGCCCTCGAATTCGATCGAGATGGCGATCTGGGTCGCCGTCGGCGGTCGCGGCAGCCTGCTCGGCGCGCCGCTCGGAGCCTTCGTGGTGAACGGCGCCAAGAGCTGGTTCACCGTCTCGCTACCGGACTTCTGGCTCTACGTCCTGGGCGTGCTCTTCATCGCCGTCACGCTCGTCTTTCCCGACGGACTGGTCGGCGCGGCGGCGCGGCTGCGAGCCTTGCGGAGGGCCAAGGCGTGACCGCCGCGGCCCCGTCCAGCGTCACGAGCCCTCGCTCGCGCTTCAGCACGCGCCCGCGGGTGGTCGAGAAGACTCGCTACGACGCACTGACGCAGGGCCGCAAGGCGCTGCTCTGCGTGGACAACGTCAGCGTCAGTTTCGACGGCTTCAAGGCCATCGACGCCTTGACGCTGGTGCTCGACGAGGGCGAGCTCCGCTGCATCATCGGCCCGAACGGCGCTGGCAAGACCACGCTGATGGACATCATCACCGGCAAGACCAAGCCGGACGAGGGCTCGGTCTTTCTGGTGGGCGACGATACCGATCTCACCGCGCTCGACGAGCACGAGATCGCGCAGCGCGGCGTGTGCCGCAAGTTCCAGCGGCCCACGGTGTTTCAGGGCCACACGGTGTTCGAGAACATCGAGCTCTCATTGCCGGGGAACAAGGGAGTCTTCGCCAGTCTGTTCGCGCGGCTGTCCAAGGCCGATCGCGAGAAGGTCGAGAAGACGCTGGAGACGATCGGCCTCAGCGAGCACGCGAGCAAGCGCGCCGGTAGCCTCGCCCACGGCCAGAAGCAGTGGCTCGAGATCGGCATGCTGCTGGCGCAGAACCCGCGCGTGCTCCTGGTGGACGAGCCCATCGCCGGCATGACCCACGACGAGGCGGCGCGCACGGCCGAGCTCTTGAGCTCGCTGGCCGGTGAGCACACGGTCGTGGTCGTGGAGCACGACATGGAGTTCGTACGCAGCATCGCTCGCACCGTGACGGTGCTGCACGAGGGGCGCATCCTGGCCGAGGGCAACATGGACACGGTCCAGAGCGATCCGAAGGTGATCGAAGTTTACCTCGGCGAGGCCGCGGGCTGATGCTGACGCTCGAGAAGCTCAACCAGTTCTACGGCGAAAGCCACACGCTGTGGGACATCGACGCCGAGGTGCCGGAGGGCTCCATCACCTGCCTGATGGGTCGCAACGGCGTCGGCAAGACGACGCTGCTCAAGACGATCATGGGCCTCCTGCGCACCCGCAGCGGCAAGGTCACCTATCGAGGCAGCGATCTCGCGGGTCGCGCCCCGGAGCTCCGCGCCCAGCGCGGCATCGGCTACGTGCCGCAGGGCCGCGAGATCTTCGGTCAGCTCACGGTCGAGGAGAATCTACGTACCGGACTGGCCGCGCGCGGCAAGAGCGGCGAGCTGCCCCGACGCCTGTACGAGCTCTTTCCGGTGCTCAAGACCATGCTCCACCGCCGAGGCGGCGATCTCTCGGGCGGGCAGCAGCAGCAGCTCGCCATCGCCCGCGCGCTGGTGCTCGAGCCCAAGCTCTTGATCCTGGACGAGCCCAGCGAGGGCATTCAGCCCAACATCGTGTCTCAGATCGGCGACGTGTTGATCGAGCTCAACCGTGAAGAAAAGCTCACGATCCTCCTGGTAGAGCAGCGCTTGCCGTTCGCTCGACGCGTCGCCGATCGTTTTTGCCTGATGGACCGCGGCCGCGTCGTCGCCGGTGGCGCCATGGCCGAGCTCGATGACCAGATCGTGAACAAGTACCTGAAGGTCTGAGCCACTCAGCTATCGAAACCGAGGTCGCGCGGCTCGCGGTTGACGTAGTCGCACCGCCATACTCGTTCTCTGTCTGGAGGCTTTCCGAAGAGCCACTCCTTCAGACGAGCCAACATCGCTTGGCCCCTTCTATCACGGCGTGACCTCGTGCCCGAAAACGCGGCAGGCGGTGAGCTGCGCCGTGTTCCCCAAATCCAGGTCACCAGGGCCCCATTCGCCTCATTGCTGTTTTGCTATCCTACTTCGGCGTGCGCGAGGGGGGCTCCGCGGCGACGATGCGAACATCGTCTAGCCCGCGCCTCCGGCCGAGGGCGTCAACATGCCCTCGCGCTCGACGAACTCGCTGACGGCGGCGAGGCCTTCGCCCTTTTTGAGGTTGGTGAACACGAACGGTTTGTCGCCGCGCATGCGCCGCGCGTCGCGGTCCATCACTTCGAGTGACGCCCCGACGAGCGGCGCCAGGTCGGTCTTGTTGATCACGAGCAGGTCGCTCTTGGTGATGCCGGGGCCGCCCTTGCGCGGGATCTTGTCGCCGGCGGCCACGTCGATCACGTAGATGCAGAGGTCCACGAGCTCGGGGCTGAAGGTCGCCGCCAGGTTGTCGCCACCGCTCTCGACGATCAGGAGCTCGAGCCCGGGAAAGGTCGTGAGCAGGCGATCGATGGCGTCCAGGTTGATCGAGGCGTCTTCACGGATGGCCGTGTGTGGACAGCCGCCGGTCTCGACACCCATGATGCGCTCGCTCGGTAGCGCGCCGCTGCGGGTCAGAAATTCCGCGTCCTCCCGCGTGTAGATGTCGTTGGTGACGACGGCCATCTCGTAACGCGTGCGCAGGCGCTTGCACAGCGCGTCGACCAGCGCCGTCTTGCCCGAGCCTACCGGCCCCGCCACACCGACTCGCAATACTTGTTTCGTCATGAGCGAAATAACCTCGAGTACTGGGTTTCGTGCTGCATCGACAGGAGCGCCTGACCGAAGGTGCTGGCGCCGAGCTCGTCGTCCGCCACGCCGCGGGCACGGCCGAGGCCGCGCTCGAGCGCTTCGAGCGCGCGAGAGAGCACGCGTTGCGCCTCGGTCTGTCCCAGCGGTACGAGCCGCGTGGCGGCGCCCACCTGCGCCTCGCACCAGGCGTAGCCATAGGCCAGCGCCGCGGGCTCGGCCTCGATCTGCCACTCGACCGAGGCCAGCGCGATCATGGAGGCGAGGGTGACGTTCTGGCTTCGCCGGAAGTCGGCGGCGCGCGGCACGTCGAGCTCGGCCAGCAAGCGAGCCAGCGCCTTGCCGAGCTGGAGCTCCTCCTCGCGGAGCTCGCGGCTCGGACGGCTGGCGTAGAGCAGGGCGTTCCAGTGCTGCACACGCTCGAGATCACCGCGGCGCCAGGCTCCGTGCAGGCGCAA
>DATLIL010000548.1:0-6551 GCA_035539475.1 Polyangiaceae bacterium | reverse complement strand
GTCGCCAGCACCGGCGCCTCCGCCAGCTCCTGCCTGGGTCGCGTTCGTGCCGCCGGCGTCCGAGCCCGCCACGGGAGCGCCCGCAACGCCCGAGCTACCAGCTCCGCCGTCGTTGGGACTTCCGCCCGCGGGGGTCGAGTCACCGCCCGCGCCGGCGTCACTCACCGTCTTGCCGGCAGCGCCGCCCGGAACCGGGTCGGTGTCACCACCTGCCGCACCACCAGGTTCATCGCCTGCCGCGCCAGCGCGCGCCGACGGTTTCGAATCATCGTCGTCGGAACCACACGCGAGCGGACAGAGCGTCGCGCACACCAAAAAAAGCCAAGCCAGTCGATCAGTCGTCACCGCAGATGCCCTCGGGCGCGGAGTGCACCACGGGGCTTCGATTGCGGCAAGTGCTCACTGCGATGCTCGCTCGGCGTGCTTCAGTGTCGACGCAACTCAGCCTACTGGGATTGTTTCCTTTTGTTACACTCAGAGTGACGCCTGGTAGTCGTCCCACAGCGCCGCGACGTCCTTACCGCCGATCTCGAAGAAGACCTGATCGGACCATGGCTCGGCGTCGGAGGGATCCATGCTGCGGTTGAGCAGATAGGCGGCGTCGACGTAGTTCTGATCGAGCCAGTCCACGAAGAAGGCGGTTGTCTTGAAGCCGTCGGTCCAGGTTCCGCCGGGGCCACGCGAGCTGATCGGAGTGTAACCAGCTTCGAACCTGACCCAGTCGCCGAGTCCCGAGACCAACCAGCCGGCGGCGCCGTCGTCGAGCGCGTAGTCGAGCGCGATCAAGAACTGTGAGACGCCCGACACCTCCAGCGTCACGTCGCCGGCTGCGTCGGCGATGCTGCGCATGTGTAGCGAGTTCAAGCGCAGTGTGGTGCTCGCGCCGCCGACGAGCAGTGTTCCAGGCGCGCCCTCGAAGTCCTCGATCACGACCGTCAAGTCGTTGGTCACCGGGACCTCCTCGGGCAGCTTGTAGAGCAACGCGCAGCTCCGACGCGCCGCAGCGATCATGAACGCTTCGGGCTCCGGCAGCGACTCGGTGAAGAGCTGCCCGTTACCCGTGGCGGTGCGGTTGTCGATCGTGACGACAGGTGAACAGACCTCGGCGAAGTCGTCCGGGTTTCGTGGACCCACGGTGCCTTCGCCAGCCGAGCCGGCCGCCCCCGAGTCGTCTCCTCCTGACCCGGCTCCGGCAGCGCCGCCGTCACCGCCCTGGCTGGTGCCGGCGCTCGCGCCGGTGCCGCCTCGCGGGAGGCCGCCGGTCCCGGCGCTGGTCCCGCCCGTCGCCCCCGAGGCGAGTGGTGGTGAAGGGTGGTTCCGGGTGAGTACCCACGCGGAAGTGCCGTCGCCGCAAGCGACCGTCAGCGCGACCAGGGCCGTCAGCGCCCCCAGAGCGCGGGCGACCGGGCGATTCATGCGAGAAAACTACCTTCCGCCGCGCCATGCGGCAATCCCGGCCGCGCCGGCCGAGAAAATGATGAGCCGTCTTGGCGGAAGGGTACATTGGAGAGGCAACGGGCAGCGTGCCCTCAGTCCTGAACCGATGAGTAGCGAGCCAGCCATCAAGCTGCGACCTTCCAGCGTGGTACTGCGGGTCGTCGGTGCGCCCGACGCGGAGCCCCCGCTGGGCGACGGCGAGATCCCGCTCGAGAAGTTATACGAGCGCTACGCCCCTTACGTAGCAGCGATCGCGATGCGCATCCTCGGGCGAGAAGGTGAAGTCGACGACCTGGTGCAGGACGTGTTCGCCATGGCCGTGCGCGGCCTGCGCCGCCGGCGCGAGCACCTGGAAATTCGCAGCTGGCTCGCCACGGTGACGGTGCGCCGCTCCATGTACCAGCTGCGCCGCCGCGCGCTCTGGGGCCTGCTCGATCTGGCCGAGGAGCCCAACTACGACAAGGTCGCCGATCAGGGCGTGGACGCCGAACAGCGCCAGCTCGTGTCGGAGATCTACCGGGCTCTGGATCAGCTGCCCAGCCGGCAGCGCGTGCCCTGGGTCCTGCGCCACATCGAGGGTGAGAGCTTGCAGCGTGTCGCCGATCTGTGCGGCTGCTCGCTGGCCACGGCCAAGCGCCGCATCGAGGCAGCGCACGTCAGCATCTCGCGCGCCGTAGAGGGGAAGGGCCGCCATGGATCTTGAGACGCGCCTGCGCCTGCAGCCACTACCCGTGAGGGACGTGTGGACGCCGGAGAAGGCAGCGCATCTGCCGCGCGAAGTGCTGCGCCGGTTGCGGAGGCGCACCATGACGCGGGTCGCGCTCGCGGCTAGCGCCAGCGCCGCTTTGGCCGCGCTGCTCTGGTTGCGCGTCGCCACGCCGAGCGTCGGCGACCTCGTGGCGCAGCATCCGCTGCGAAATCCCGCGGTTATCGCTCACGCGCCGCGCGTCGTGAGTTTCCACGACGGTTCGCGCGCCGAGCTCGATCGCAGCACCAGTCGGCTCGAGGTCTCGAGCGACAGCGGCGAGCACGTCAGCTTGAAGCTGCTGGAGGGCGGCGCGCGTTTCGACGTCGTCCCCAACCCCAAGCGTATATTCGAGGTGGAGTCCGGGCCCGTGCGCGTTCGCGTCATCGGCACGGCCTTCTCCATGCTGCGCACCGAAGAAGGCACCCGCGTCGCGGTCGAGCGTGGCCGCGTGCGCGTGCTCTGGGCCGATCGGCAAGTGGAGCTCGGAGCGGGCGAGGGTCGTGAGTTCCCGCCGCCGCCGGAGGCCGCACCGGCGGCGGATGCGCTGCCGCTGAGCACGGCGCTGCCGGGCGAGGCGGTCGAAGCGGAGTGGCGTGAGCTCGCCAGGCGCGGTGAGTACGCCAGCGCCTACACCGCGCTGCGGCGCACCAAGAGCCCGCTGCGTGGCGCCGAGGAGCTGATGCTGGCTGCCGACGTGGCGCGTCTCAGCGGCAACGCGGCGCAGGCAGTGCCGCACTTGCAGGCCGTGGTGCAGCGCTTCCGCTCCGATCCGCGCGCGCCGGTGGCGTCCTTCACGCTGGGTCGCGTCTACCTCGACAATCTCGGCCAGCCAGCGGAGGCGGCGGCAGCGTTTCGTCGCACCCGCACGGCGTGGCCCCGTGGGCCGCTGGCGCAGGACGCCTGGGCTCGTGAGGTGGCTGCCTGGCGCCGCGCCGGTCAGACGACTGAGGCGGCGCAGACCGCGCGCCAGTACCTCGAGCGTCACCCCAAGGGTCCCCACGCCGAAACGATGAGACGGCTCGCGGACTGAGCGGCTATCGTCGGTTCGTGCCGCGTCCCCTCCTGGTGTTCGCCCTGCTGCTCGGCGGAAGCCGTCTGGCCGCAGCTGCGCCCCGCCTCGACGTCGAAGGCTGTCCGCCGTCGCTGTCGCGGGGGCTCGAGCGCTTCGTTGCGATCGAGCTCGAGCCGCTGATCGACGACAGCGACGAGATCGACGTTCAGGTCGACTGTGCCGAGGACACCGTCGAGGTGCTCGTCTCGGTCGACGGGCGCACGCAGTCGCGCAGCATGGATTTGCGCACCATCGCGCCCAGCGTCCGCGGGCGCGTCGTGGCGCTGACCGCGGCGGAGCTCGTCCGCGAGATCGGCGCGCTGCCACCACCACCTCCGCCGCCTGAGCCGACGAGCCCTCCGGCTCCCGTCGACCGAGCCCCGCCCGCGCCTCCACCGCGTCGCACGTCCGTCGGAGAGCTCGAGGCCTTCTTCCAGGCAGCTCAATTCGATCTGAACGGAGACCTGGTGCTCGGCGGTGGCCTGCGCTTCGCGTACACGGGCTTCGGGCCCTGGCGCCTGGCGCTCGACTTCGGCGCCAGCACCTTCGAGCGCGCGAGCGAGCTCGGCTCTGCGCGGCTCGTTCTGGCCGGGCTCGGTGCTCGCGTTGGTCACAGTCTGCCGCTGGGCGAGCTCGGGCTCGAGCTCGGCGCCGGCGGACGCGTCGGCGTCGCGCGCATCAGCGCCACTTCCGACGACGCCGATGCCACCGCCGGCTCGGTGTCTGGGCCTTGGGGAGCGCCCTTGCTGTTCGCGGGCCTGGCCGCGCCGCTCGGAGGGGCGTGGCGGCTCGGGTTGGACGCTGAAATAGGCTACGTAGTCTTGCCGGTGCGCGGCATGATCCAGGACGGCGAGGACATCGAGGTCGACGAGCTCTGGACCGCGCTTTCGCTGGGCCTGGCCGTCGAGCTCTGAGTCAGTACTCCACCAGCATACCGGCGCTGATCGTGTTGGCCGTCTGCTCCTCGCCGCGGTGCCACGTGTAATGCAGGTTCATGCCGTCGATCGAGAAGACGAGGGGCGTCATGTGATAGGCGAGCTTGCCGCCGATCGCGCGGATGTTGTCGATCACGCTGATCTTGACGGTCTCGTTCGGGTTGGCGTCCCACTCGGTCTCGTCGACGTGGACGGAGCCGTAGGAGGCGGCGACCTCGATGTTGCCGAAGCGGTAGTTGGCGACGGCGAGGTAACCGAAGTGGTTTCGGAGCTCGCCGATGGCGTCGACCGCCGTGTTGCCGAGGGACCAGGCAGTGCCCAGGCCCTTGCCGGTCCAGGCGGTGGCGCCCGCTCCGAAGCCCGAGACGCGGCCCCAGACGCCGCCGCCGAAGCCGTAGGCATTGAGCACCCTGTCGGCGGGGATGCCGGGGTTGCCCGTCATCATGTTGGGCGGCGACTCGGAGACGCGACCGATCTGCTGCGTCATGCCGTTGGCCCAGACGTTGACCTCGTCGCCCTCTGCCTCCCAGAGCTTCTTGAAGGTGAGCTCCGCCTCGAAACGGGGCGTGAGCGTACGGTTCCAGAAGGTGTCGATCATGGCCGGATCGAGCGCGGCGAGCGACAGCTGTAGGCCTCCGATATCGGGCGTGGCGTAGCCGAGCTGGGCGTGCCGCGACGGAAACAGCGAGCCGGTGCCGGTATGCCCGCAGGTGGCCGAGGCCGCGGAGTCCACGTCGCAGGGATGACCCACGCCGTGCTGGTGCATCAGGAACCAGTTCATCCGCATGCCGCCGCGGTTGAAGAGGCCGATGCGGCGACCGCCCCAGACGGAACCCCACGAGCCCGACAGATCCATGTACTGCTCGCGGAAGTCGACCGTGGCCGAGTCGTTGAACTGGCGAACACCCTGGCTGTTCTGCGCGTTCTGGATGCCCGCCCACAGGGCTGCCTTGATCGAAAGCTTCAGATCCGGGACGATCTGCTTGTAGACGTTGAAGGCCAACACGGTGCTGGCGAAGCCGCCGCGAATGCGGAACGTGCTGAGCCTCTTGTCCTCGACGGTGCTGCCGACCGCGCCATCGGGTACCGGGTTACCGCGGATCGCGATCTGCGGACCGACCAGCGTGTAGCGGTCGATCGAGTTCGGCATGGTCGGGTCGACCAGGTTGCCGCTGTTGCCCGTGTTGATCGTCTCGCCCCAGATGTAATTGAGGTAAGCGTCGACACGGCCCGTGATGCTGACCTCCCAATCGTCGGGCTTCTTCTTCTCCGTCAGGAAGATCTCGGCTTTGGCGGGCGCAGCGGGCAAGAGCAGGCTTGCCATGACGCCGGCGCACAGCAGGGTCGCGCGTATCACTCTCTTTGAACTGAACACGTTGCCGGCCTCCTGAACATGGAGTCGAACGACGCCGCGCAATTGAACGGGGGACCGAAGGGCACGACGCGGCTTCGGGAATGAATAATCTATGTTTCAAAAATTTGAAACAGAAATTCTATGAAGCGAACGACGAAAGTTCAGGCCTAAAACTCCTGTTTCGCGCGAATCGTCAGCTTCGGGCGTCGCAGTGGCGTCGTTCTATCCGTTGACGAAATAGAACAAATATTCTAGTGTCGAAACTCGAGGCGCTCAGCGACCCCGCGAGAGAAGCATCATTAATGAGAGCCCTGTGCCGGGCTCTCGCGCGTTCGCCGCAGGCCTCGTGCCAAGAGCTCGTGCTGCTCTACAGAAATGCGCGCGAGTCTCCGTCAGGACGTTCAGTAGGAGTCACCATGGCAAAGAAGATCGGTTTCGTCGGAGTGGGAATGATGGGGCACGGCATGGCGAAGAACCTCCTGCAGAAGGGGTTCGACGTCACCGTGATGGCTCACAAGAACAGGAAGCCCATCGAGGATCTCTTGGGGCAGGGCGCCAAGGAAGCGAAGACGCCGCGCGCCGTCGCCGAGCAGTCCGAGGTCGTGATCTTGTGCGTGACCGGAGCTCCGCAGGTCGAACAGGTCGTCTACGGCGAGAACGGCGTGCTGGGCGCGTTCAAGAAGGACATGGTGCTGCTCGATTGCTCGACCAGTGAGCCGGCCATGGGCGAGCGCGTGGCCAGTGATCTCGCGGCGAAAGGCGCCAGCTACGTCGACGCTCCGCTGGCGCGCAGCCCCAAGGACGCGGAAGCGGGCAAGCTCAACAGCATGGTCGGCGCCGACGAGAAGGTGTTCGGCGAGATCCGGCCGATCCTCGAGGCGTTCTGCGAGAACATCTTCTACATGGGTCAGGTCGGCTCCGGCGCGCGGACCAAGCTCATCTACAACCTTCTCACCATGGGCCACGCCGCCCTGATCGCGGAGGCCCTCTGCGCCTGCGCGGCGACAGGGGTCAACCTGGCGGGCT
>DATLIL010000547.1:0-1871 GCA_035539475.1 Polyangiaceae bacterium | reverse complement strand
TCAGTGCCACCGGTGCCGCCGCCACCACTGGTTCCGCCAGTACCCCCGGTTCCGCCAGTACCGCCAGTGCTGGGATCGCCGCCCCCGCCGGTCATCTCGCCGGCGTCACCCCCCTCGCCAGTGGTGCCGCCCGAGGTCGTGCCGCCCTTGCCGCCCGAGGTCGTGCCGCCCTTGCCCGCGGAGCCGCCACTCGAGTTGCCGCCGCGATCCCCGGTGTCGGGCTCGGAGACGGCGCCGTTGGACTGCTCGGCACAGCCGTAGCCGAGGATGAGCAGTGCGATGGGGAGTCCTGAGAGGCGCATGCCGAAAAACCTCGCGCTAGCCACTTTGATACGAAGGTACCTGCGCGAGCGGACGTTGAGCAGTCCCAATCCTGGTGGGACGTCGTCTTACACCTGCAACGCGCACATGGACGCCGTGTTCACGACAGACAGCACGCCCAAGCATTCAAAGACTAACACTCTGCAGCACGCTAACAAGTGAAAGCGTGGTCAATTACCATCGTTTACCGCGAGCATTTGGGTTCATGGATTCTAGCCATGTTCGGACACGAAGCGCACTGACCCGCACTATCGTCATTCGAGATGGGGTGCAGTGAGCGTCGCCGAGACGCGTGTTCGATTCCGAGCGCCGCTGTGGACTATCGTCGGTGCTGCGGCTGCGGCCGTCGGGGTCGCAGCAGTGGTCGGCGGCGAAACTCTCGCGCTCGAGCTCGCCCTGCGCGAGGCCGCGCGTCACGACGTTCGTCTGAGCTACGAGGACGCCTCGTTCAGATACCCCGAGCTCACCCTGCACCGCGCTCGCTTCGAAAGGCCCGGGCCGGTGAAGCTCAAAGGGTCTGCCGAGAAGCTCACCGTGCACCTGGCGGGGCTCGCGGTTCAGTCCGTGCAGGCCGATTCGGTTCAGCTCGACGCGACGGGCTCGCCCCGCGACGCCGCGGTGAACGACTCACCAGCGCTGCGCCTGACGCGTTCGACGCTACGCTGGCGGCTCGACGGGGCTGCAGAGCCCTGGCTGTTGGCGGAAGGGTTGTCCTTCGCCACGAGTGAAGACGGCGCGCGAGCGGCGGGACGAGTCAGCCTGTTCGGTCACGCACTAGGGAACGCCGCGATCACATGGTCCAGGAAGGAAGGGAAGCTCAGCGCCGACCTGAGGCTGGAGGGCTTGCCGGTCTCGACCGAGCTTTCTCCGCCCCCGACCCTGTCGCTGGAGCTGGTGCGCGCAACAGATGCGATCAACGTCAGCGGGCAGCTGGTGAAGACTCCGCTCGGCGCGCTGCTGCGACGCTTCGATGCCGGTGTCGAACCTCTCGACGGCAGCGTGCAGGGACGCTTCGAGCTCGCCGTACCCGCAGCGGGCGGCGCGCGCGGAAAGCTCGCGCTGAGCTTCGACGGTCTGACCGCTCCCCATCCAGCAGAGCTCCGAGGCCTAGACATCGGACGGCGCATCGAAGTCGAGAGTGGGCTCTCTGTAGCTCCCGGCTTCACTGAAACCGAGCTCAACGGCCTGACGCTGCGGGCCGGCAGCTACGCCCTGGTGGGACGCGGTGAGCTTCACGCCCAGGAGCGCGCGTTGCGAGCCGAGCTCCGCCTGCAGGGTAAGCTCGACTGCAGCGCCGTGGGGCAAGCCGCGCGCAGTCCGGGCAGCCCCCTCTCGGATCGAGTCGCGACGATCGAGGCCAGCCAGAAGCCACTCCCGGTCGAGGTAGAGCTCGCGATCACTTCGCGCGACTTCGACGCCGCGTTCGTCAGGACGAGCGTTGGCCCTGGTTGCGGGCTCGACCTCTAGCGTCGACAAAACGCAAAGGCCGAGCATCGCTGCCCGGCCTTTGCGCCCACCCAACTCGTCCCGGGTTCAGTTCTTGATCAGAC
>DATLIL010000546.1:0-8624 GCA_035539475.1 Polyangiaceae bacterium | reverse complement strand
GGCTGGCGGCTGCGAAGGCCGGTCTGAAGGAGGGCGACGAGATCCTGCTGGTCGACGGCCGCGACGTCCGCTCGCTCGACGAAAAGAAGCTGCGCGCGGTCCTCGGCGGCGACGTCGATTCGCCGGTCAAGCTCACGATCGTGCGCGGCGAGGAGGTCCTGCGCGTCACGCTGCGCCGAACGCCCTCGCGCAAGTACACGGTGGCGGAGTAAGCTCGCCCCGTATGGCGCTGGGCGCGAGCGAGCTGTTCGAACTGTTCCTGGCGCTGGCGCCGGCGCGGCTGTCGATGGCGCGCATGGCGCTGGAAGAGAGCGATCTCGGCCAGCGCGAACAATCCCTGCGCGCGGCCCTGATCCCGCTGGCCGTCGACGCAGCGCTTCTCGGCGCCGCCGGCCTCAGCGAGGTCGCCCGCGCCACCGCCGACGCTTTTCGCGCGCCGCCCGCGGAGCTCGAGCGCGCCATCACCGAGCTCGAGGCCGCCACCGAGGCGCTCGGCCACGGCGACGAGTCCGGGGCGCGCACCGACGAGTCGCGCTTGCTCGGCATCGCGAGCTCGCTCGCCAAACACAGCGCGCCGCCGCCTCCTCCTGCCCCTCCTGCTCCAGCGCTCGCTGCTGCTGCAAAGCCAACCGACGACGAGGTCCACTGGACCCCCGATCTGCCCGAAGACATGCTGGGCGCCTTCCTCGACGCGTGTGTCGAGCGCACCGACGGCCTCGCCGAGCGCCTGCTGGTGCTCGAGCAGCGCGGCGCCGAGCGCAGCCTGGTCGACGAGATCTTCCGCGACCTGCACACGCTCAAGGGCTCGAGCGGCTTCGCCGGCCTGAAGAAGATGAACCGCGTCGCTCACCGCGCCGAGGATCTCATCGGACAGCTCCGCGAGGGCAAGCGCGAGCTCGATCGCCCGCTGGTCGACGTCCTGCTCGCCACGCTCGACACGCTGCGCGCCATCCTCGACAAGGCCCGCACCCGTCAGCCCATCGACGTCGAGGTGGGCCCGCTGCTCGAACGCCTGAAAAATCCGGCCGCCGCGCCTCGAATCACCGCCGCGCCGCCGCGCACGGAGCGCCCGCCGGTCGAAGCCCCCACAGCCGCCGCGCCGAGCCAGGCCACGCTGCGCATCGAATTCGAGAAGGTCGACCGCCTGCTCAACCTGGTCGGCGAAATCGTGCTCGCCCGCGGTCGCCTGTCGGGCGCCAGTGAGCTCTCGCAGGGCGTGCTGCACGAGGTCGGGCAGCTGCGCAAGCGCATGACCGGCGCGAGCACCACCGACCAGCTCGCCGACGAGCTCGAGCGTACCGAGCGCGTGCTGCGCGACACCTTCCGTGATCTCGACGCCGGCCTGGGCGGCCTGGGCCTCGCCGTCGGTCAGCTGCGCGACACGGTGATGAAGCTGCGCATGGTGCCGATCGCGCGCCTCTTCACCAAGTACCAGCGCACCGTGCGCGAGCTCTCGCACCAGCTCGGCAAGCAGGTCGAGGTCGAGCTCCGCGGCGGCGAAACCGAGCTCGACAAGGTCCTCGTCGAACGCCTCGAAGACCCGATGCTCCACCTCGTGCGCAACGCGGTCGACCACGGTATCGAGACCCCCGAGCGCCGCACCGCTGCCGGCAAGTCCCCCGTCGGGAAGCTCACGCTCGAGGCTTCCCAGCGCGGCGGCCAGATCCTGGTCCGCGTCGGCGACGACGGCGGCGGCCTCGACGCCGCCAAGCTCCGCAAAAAGGCCGTCGAAAAGGGCCTAATCACCGAGCAACAAGCGAGCGACCTCGACCAGCGCGAGAGCCACGAGCTCATCTTTCATGCCGGGTTTTCGACCGCCGAAAAGCTCTCCGACGTCTCCGGCCGCGGCGTGGGCATGGACGTCGTGCGCGAGGCCATCGCCCGCCTCAAGGGCAGCATCAACATCGAGTCGGAACTGGGCAGAGGCACGACCTTCGAGCTCAGCCTGCCGCTCACGCTCGCCATCAGCCAGGTGCTCACCGCCCGCATCGCCGGCGAGACCATCGCCATCCCGCTCGACTCCGTCGTCAGCGCGCAGACGCTGGGTGCGGGCTCGCTGGAGAGCGTGGCGACCGGCGTCTGCTTGCGTCAGGGCGAAGAGCTCATCCCAGCCGTCGATCTGGCAGCGGCGCTAGGGCTGTCCGGCGCGCTGCTGACGGAGTCGGAGGATGGTGCGGCGATTGTCGTCACTGCCGGTGCGGGCCGGGCGGCCCTGCTCGTGCAGCAAGTGCTCGGGCGCCACGAGGTGGTGATCAAGTCGCTCGGGCCGCTGCTTTCGGCTGCGCCGTGTACGGCGGGGGCCGCACTGATCGGCGAGCGCATGGTGCTGGTCGTCGACCTGAACGACGTGCTTACCCGCGCACGCGGTGGCCTCGTTCGCCCGGCGCCAGCGCGGCCGGAGCTCCGTGCGCAAGGGGGCAAAGTGCTGGTCGCCGAGGACAGTGACGTGATTCGCGAGAGCATCCGTCGCGAGCTGACGCGAGCTGGGTTCGAGGTTGTGGTGGCGAGCGACGGGCAGGAAGCGCTGGAGAAAGCCTCCACGGAGCGCTTCGACGCCGTGTCCACGGATGTGATGATGCCGCGGCTCGATGGTCTCGAGCTGACGCGCGCGCTGCGGCAACTGCCGGCTTACAAGGACGTGCCGATCGTCATTCTGAGCAGCAAGGACGCGCGGCTCGATTCGGTGCGCGGGTACGACGCCGGGGCGGATGCGTACCTGACGAAGCCGGCGGATGCTGACGAGCTCTTGCGGACGCTGCTGGGGCTGATCAAGCGCAGGCGAGCGGGCGGGTAGGGTGCAAATCGAGTGTCAGACCTGCGGGGCCGTGCTCGAGGTCGCCCACGGCGAGCGCACGGCGAGCTGCCCCTACTGCGACTCGCCGTCGGTCGTCGAGCATCCGCCGACCCACGATCTCCCGCGGCCCAACTTCGCGCTCGGCTTCGTGATCGCTCGAGAGGCGGCGGTCGCGCTGGCCAGGTCGTGGACGAGCAAGGGTGGCATCTTTGCGCACTCCGGGCTCAAGCGAGCGGCCATCGAGCACACCCGCGGCGTGTATCTTCCGGCGTACCTCTACAGCGCCACCGCGCGCAGCAGCTACTTCGCCGAGATCGGCGAGAACTACGAGGCCATCGACATCCGCGCCGCCACCAAGACGCGCACCGAAACGGAGTGGCGGCCGCTCAGCGGCGCGCATGCGTGCTACGTCCGTGACGTCGTCGTCACCGCTTCGCGCGCCATCCCGAATCAGGAGCTCGCCGCCGTCGAACCGTTCGACTTGCGCGCGCTCAAGCGTTACTCGCCTGCGATGATCTCGGGCTGGCTCGCCGAGGAACCCTCGCTGTCGCCGGAGCAGTGCCTGGAGCTCGGCCGCAGCGAGGCACATGGCGAAATCACGGCCCGATTGGGCCAGTTCATGCCCGGCGACAAACATCGCGAGCTCAAGCACGACATGCGCCTGTTTCACGAGGATCTGGAGCTCGTGCTGCTTCCGCTCTGGGTCTTCGCGCTCCGCTACGACCCCGAGGAGCCACCGCTTCGCATTCTGATCAACGGGCAGAACGGCAAGATCGCCGGCGAGGTGCCGCTCTCGGGGGCCAAGCTCACGTTGGCCATCCTCCTGGTGCTCGCCATCGTCGTGTACTTCTTCTGGCGGTACTGGTGATGGATTGCTCGAGCTGCGCCACACCGATCGAACGCGGCGATCTTCGCTGCTCGATCTGTGGTCGTGCGACGCCCACCGAGGGAGCGTCGCACAGCGGGCCTGTCGCACAGGTGCTCAGATGTAACAACTGCGGAGCCGCCATGCGCTACGACGCGAACCGCGGAGCGCCAGGTTGCGCCTTCTGCGGTTCAGCCATGCACCTCGAGGGCATCGAGGATCCGCCGGAACAGACCGAGTGGTTCGTCACGTTCGGCATCGATCCGGAGACGGCTCAGAGGGCTCTCGGCGAGTGGCTCGGCACGCGCGGCTTCTTTACGCCGAGCGACCTCAAGTCGGCGGCGACCATCCAGAAACTCTCTCCCCTCTGGTGGGTGGGGTGGATTTTCGAGGTTCAGGCGCTGGTCAGCTGGACGCTCGATTCGAACGCCAACGCTGGCAAGTCGGACTGGGCACCCTACGCGGGCCAGCAGGTGATGCGCTTTTCGAACGTGGTCGTCTCGGCGTCGCGAGGCCTTCGCAGCGACGAAACAGCGACACTGATCCCTCGCTACGACTTCGCTCGCGGCGCTGTGCAGCCCTACGGTCCCGTGGCGGCCGTCACCGAAGAATTCGATGTCCAGCGCTCGGCCGCGCGCGCGCTGATCGTCGACGCCATCGAACGCATGTCGCAAGCGACGGTGGCAACTCACCACGTGCCCGGTTCGAGGCACCGCAACCTGAAGGTGACGGCGCTGATCGAGCGCCTGCTCACTCGCCGCTGCGCGATGCCGAGCTACGTGCTCGCCTATCGCTACAGGAACAAGCTCTATCGCGCGGTCGTTCACGGTCAGGACGCCAGCCTGATCCTCGGCGAGACTCCGACGTCGGTCCTGAAGGTCGTCCTCGTGGTAGCGGGTGCGCTGCTCGCAGCAGCACTGACCATCCTGATTCTGGCGTGCCTCCTGGGCTCGTAGAGGCGCTCGAAAGGTCAGCGTTGAGCGTCGTTGAGCCGAACCGGTCAGAGCGCATACCCCATGCTGAAGAACACGCCGAGCAGGAACTTCGGCGGGTGCCCGCACACCTGGCCCTCGTCGGGCAGCGCCGCCGGCTCGCAGTCGACGTTGCCCTCGTTGAGCAGCAGCGAGCCGCTGTAACCCGCGCGCATGCTGAAGCCCTCGACTTTCAGCATCTCCCAGCCAAGCTCCGTCTGCAGCCAAGCCACGAAATCGGAACGATAACGTGTGCGCTCCTCGGGCATGAAGGTCATGCGCGTGATCGGCCCGCCGTCGTAGTCCAGCCGCCCCATCGACAGCCCCACGTCCACTGCAAACGCGTGCAGCGTGTGACTGTACTGGTTCGCCGAAACGAGCGGCCGCAAGCGCACGTACGGCCCGCCCATCACACCCTCGCCGTTGTAGCCGACGCCGCCACCCAGCTCGACGCGATCGTGCACGCTGTAGCCGCCCGTGACGCCCACGAAGCCCACCAGCGAGCCAAGCCCGAGCACAGCCATGAGATGAATCGGCCGATCACTGAACTCTGGCCGAGGCCCCGGCAGAGGCACCTCGTCTGGCAACATTGCCACCTCGCTGCGTACCTCGGCCGCGACTGGCAGGGCTGTGGTCGAAAGCGTCATGGCCAGCAAGCAGCGCGCAGGTCGTCGTCGAAGGTGTCCCAACCGCGCCATGCTAATCAACAAACGTTTGGGGTTTACTTCGAAAATTGGACGATGCGAATCAAGGTGCCTCGGCCTGGTTTTCGCCTCCGGCGTCGTGTAAGAAAAGGGCGTCAAATGAAAGCATGGTCGGTGGTGGTTGGTGGCGCACTTTGTCTGTTCCCGTCGCTAGCCGTGGCTGAGGAGAACGGGGAGCCGGAGTCGCAGGGGTTCAATGCGGACGTACAGCTGAACGTCCTCGGACCACTCCAGTTCGGTTTGACTCCCGCCGTCGAGGTCGGCGGACAGCAGGTGTCGGGGCTGCTGCGCTTCCGGTGGATGAACCCTGGGCTCCTGAGCCAGGCGTTGCCGAACGAGGACTACCAGGAGCTCGCGTTCAGCTACGGTGCCGCGATCGGCGGCCGCTACTACCTGAACCGCGGACTCTCGGGCGTCCACGTGGGCGTGTGGGCCGAGTACATTCGCACCCGCATCGAGGACGTGGACGTGGAGCGTGAAGCGTACATCACGAACTTGATCGTCCCGCAGGCAGACGCTGGTTACCGCTGGCGCTTCGGGCACCTGTTCGTCGGGCTCGGCGCCGCCGTGGGTTACGCCATTGCGTTCGACAAACACACGGAGGACCTCTCCGACGGCGCCGATCCAGCGCTCCGACCGGTCGACTTCGGCAGCACGATCTTCGGTAGCGCTGCGTTCGACGTTGGCTACTTCTTCTGATACCAGCAGAGTTCGCTTGCGGGCATGTCGGGAAGGCGCTCTGCTTGCGTTCTCGCAACGCCTAATCGTGCGGAGGTCTCTAAGGATGACGACGAAAGCTCACTGGTTTCTGTTGGTGGCCGTATTCAGCTGTTTTGGGTGCGGAACGACGTTCAATGGCGATGCTCATTTTCCGGGCGGCATTCCGAATTGTCAGGCGCGCTGTGCCAAGGATGGGTTGAGCATGGCGGCCTACGTGTACCTGGGCGAGTTCACGACGGGCTGTGTCTGTTCCACGACGAAACCGAGCGAGAGTCAGCCCGCGACGCCGAGTGCTCAGCTGGACGGGGTCGCTGCCGCGCAAGCAGTAGCGGTGACCTATCAACGGCGTAACCAGGATTCGGCCACAGCAGCGATCGTGCTCGGAGCGGTGAACGTCGCTACCACCCTCGCGCTGACCGCTGACAGTTCGTCGCCGTGAGGCTTGCGACAGCTCTGGCCGGACCCAAGGGCATGGCGGTTGGTGTGCTGGGGCAAATCAGCGCAGCGCCTCCGACACATTGAGCGCTCGGGCAACCTTGTTGGCGCGGCGGCGGCTTCCGGCTAAGGAATGGCGATGAAGCGAGAGCCACGGCTGACGAGGCGCGAGCGCAGGGTCACGGTTGCCGGACCGAAACAGCTCGAGCAGCTGTCGACGATCGCGGACCTGGAGCGCTCTGCGGCGGGCTATCGGCGCCTCGCGGACGCGTTCAAGACGTCGAGCCCGGAAGGAAAGCTCACGGCGCGCAAGGTCTTTCTCGAGTCGGCGCGCGAGCTCAGGGCCGCGGCCGACGAGCTCGTCAAGGTGCTGGAGGCCGACTGATCAGGGCTTGGGCGGGCCGGCGCGCACGGCAGTGACCACCGCCTGACGGATGCTGGCCAGGCGCTCGGGGGTGAACGCTTCGCCGCTGGGATCGCCGAGCGTGAACGAGTCGCGCGCGATGTTGCCTTCCGTGTGCACCGACGAGGACAGGATCACGACGCCCTGCGCGTGCAGCGTGCGGGTGATGGTCAAGAGCAACCCCGCGTAGTCGCGCGCCTCGACGACGAGCACGTGCTCGCCGCGGCGCATGGCCCTGGTGTTGAAGAAGGCGCGCGCCGCGATCGGAGCGAAGACGGCTGCCACGGCGCCTTCGGTCACGGACACGAGCGGCGGGGCCTCGACCATCTCCGCGAGCGTGTCGGTGAACCTCTCGATGTCGTGCGCCTCGACGGGCCTGAAGCCGCCCTTGCCGTCCGAGGCGCGCAGCCAGAAGAAGTCGACGGCTTCGGGCATCTCGCTCTGGCGCTCGCGCGTGTAGATCTGGGCGATGCGCACCTCCAGGCGCTGGCGCAGGAGCGACGCGCAGATGAGGGACATCAGTCCTGGCCGATCGTCGGCGACGACCACGACCAGCGCGCCGCCGTCGGGCAGCGAGCGCCAGCGCTCCACGTGCACGGTCTGTGAGCCGCGACGAGCGATGATCGCGGCATGCTCTTGGCGCGCGGCGTCGTCGTACGTCGCGCGGTAGCTCTCGGGCATCGTTTCGAGCAGGGCAAGCATCGCGTCGGTCGTTGCCCCGAAGTCGAGAGAAATGGCCTGCATGCTCACAAGGTAAGAGTGCGATCGGCATCCGGAGCTTTCGTGAAGGTTTCCGGAGAGCTCATGCGCGGCTTGCTCGGTGTGGTACTTTGACCCACTCTTCCAGCATGGATCACCGCATTCACGTCGCGCTGGAGCGGGCTGCAGCAGACGCCACCGAAGCGCGTCTTGCAGAGCGCGACGGCCGCATGCGCACGCGTGAGCTCGTGATGGGCGATCCACAGGCGCCTCTGGACAAGGTGTTGGCGGTGCTCGACCACCACCAGCTGCTCGGCGACGACGGGCGCTTGCGGCCCGAGATCGCGCTGGTTTCGATCGGCGATCACTTCGATTACGGCGGTGGTCCGGGACAGCCCGTGGCCGACGTCGAACGCAGCGGCCGGGAGCTCCTCGCCTGGCTCGCGGCTCATCCCCCGGATCAGGTGACGCTGATCATCGGCAACCACGATCTCGGGCGGGTGGGAGAGCTTGCCACCTTCGACGACGCGAAATTTTCCCGCGCGCGCGCGGCGGCCCTCGCCGTACACGATGACCCGGCGCTCGAAGCACGATTTCTGGCTGAATTTCCAGCGCTACCGAGCAGCGAGGTCGCTCGCCGCGACTTCAACGGCTTCTCGGTGGCGCAACGCGAGCTCGTCCTGCGCCTACTTCGCACTGGGCGTTTTCTCGCAGCCCGCGCCGCCGGCCCACACACGCTCCTCTGTCATGCGGGCGTCACCGTCGACGACGTGGGTCCGTCCAGCGACGCGCACGCCATCGCCGCGGCGCTCAACGAACGCGTCGAGCGCGCCGTCAGCGCCTGGCAGGAGGGAACGCCGCTGGTCGTCCCCGGTCTGCACCAGCCCGGCAACGCCGAGGGCGGGGAAGGCGGCGGCGTGTTCTACCATCGACCGAGCAACCCCGAGCACGCCCGTCGCGCCAGCATGACGGGGCCCTTTCGCCGCCGCTTCGACGCGCGACGACTGCCACTCGGGCTGCTGCAGGTGATCGG
>DATLIL010000545.1:0-3645 GCA_035539475.1 Polyangiaceae bacterium | reverse complement strand
ACTTGAGCTCCAGCGCGTCACCACCGGCGACCTCGACCACGCGATCCTGGCGGCGATCACCCGAGGTGACGACGACCTTGCGCCGGCCGGCGTTGACGCGCACCCGATCGGGCAGCGGAGCCTTGCCGAGCGGAACGTCGTCGAGCATCACGTCCGCGCCCTCTTCATCGACCACGATCGTGAGGAAGCCGATACGCGGAGACAGTCGCGCGATCTCCTTCTCGACCTCTTGCCGGCGAGCCTTCGGCACCTCGCCGCCGCCCTCGGCCAGGTAGCGCTCGAAGGCGTCGAGCGCGCCGACGTAGTCATTGAGCTCCACGTTGACGAGCGCGATGTTGTAGAGGATGCGGTACGTCGGCGCGAGCTCGTAGGCGCGCTTGAGCTCGAGCCGGGCGGCGTCGTAACTGCCGTCGTTGAAGAGCTCGAGCGCCCGCTTGTAGCGCGCCTCGGCCTCCTTGCGCTGTGCGGCGGCGGCGTCCTCCTCGGCGGATTGAGCGAACGCGGGCGTACCCTGCAGACAGATCGGCAACGCGAGCGCTACCAGCAACGAACGAAGCCTGATCACTTGCCCCATGGATTCGAGGTATCGAGCCTGACCTTGGATTTGACCTTCGGACGAGCGGACGCCCCTGGAGCAGCGCCCGTCTTCGATTGCTGCGCGCGGCTCTTGTCGGTCTCGACCGAGTCGAGATCGACGCTGACCGGCGGGGGTGCGAGCGGCAGCGCCTCGAGCGTGAACGAGACGTTGCGATCGGCGTCGAGCGAGACGATCGCCGACTGCGCGGTGTAGCCCTCGGCTTCTGCGCGCAGCGTGATCGTGTTCTGCGACGGCGCCTGCGTCACGACGTACGGATTCATGTCGAGCGGGCGACCGTCCCAGAAGAGCTTGGCTGTTTCGGGCTGCGCCGAGACACGCACCGTCACGGGCGCTCTGACCACCTGGGTCGCGACAGCCGAGGGCACAGGGTTCGTAGCGCTGAGCGCTCGCTGGCCGAGCCAGCCGCCAGTACCGAGTACGACAGCGAGCGCGAGCAGCAGCGGCAAACGGCGGCTGGCCGCAGGCGCTTGTGGTGGGTTACTCGAAGCGGCCTCGAGCATCGTGTGCTCCGGGCCCGGCGTCATGTCCGCCTTCTTGGTGCTCGAGCGCGAGACCGAGGAGACCGGCTCGTTCAAGGAGATCAGGGACGCCACCGTGAGATCGGCGCTGTCGTCGGACTCCTTGGTCTTCTCTTCGATCAGTGCCTGGAGCTTCGTGGCCTCTTCCTGGAAGCAGAGGCTGAGGTAGCGACCGACGTCCTCGGAGCTGACGCTCCGGCCCATGACATCCAGCAGCTCCTCGAGCGCCCCGCGGAACTCGGCCGCAGAAGCGAAGCGCTCGCCGGGATCGCTGGCCAGGGCGCGCAGGCAGACCTCGTCGACCTCCGGTGGCAAGCCGAAGCGCTCCGCCTGGGGTGCCACGGGCGGCTCGCGCGAGATGAGCTTGGTCAGGATGTTGACCTCCGGGATCTTCGGCCAGCGCCGAGAGCGCGCCGCCGCTTCCCAGAGCAAAACACCCACGGCGTAGAGATCCGACTGACCGCCGATGTCGGTGCCCGAAGCTTGCTCCGGCGACATGTAGGAGATCTTGCCCTTGAGCACGCCGGACTTGGTCTCGACGGAAGAGTTCAGGGCCTTGGCGATGCCGAAGTCGAGGATCTTGATGTGGCCGTCGTAGGTGATGAAGATGTTGGACGGCGACACGTCGCGGTGCACCACGTTGAGAAACGTGCCGTCGAAGTCGCGCAGCTGATGCGCGTACTCGAGTCCCCGCAGCGCCTCGATCATGATGCGGACCGAGAGCGCGAAATCGAGCTTGTCACGGCCCACGCGCTTGAGCAGCTGCCAGTACGACTGCCCGCGCAGGAACTCCATGGCAATGAAGTGACTGTCGCCGTCGTGTCCCACCTCGTAGGTGTGGACGACGTTGGCATGGTTGAGGCGCGCCGCGAGCCGCGCCTCTTCCAGGAACATGGCGAGCGAGTCGTCGTCGCTGGCGATGTCCGGACGCAGCCGCTTGACCACGGCCAGGCGCCGAAAGCCCGTCATGCCCGATTGAATCGCGAGAAACACGTCCGCCATGCCGCCCTGGCCAAGCTTCGCGATGACGCGATAGCGGCTGGCGCTGACGGCCTTACGTGTTTCGAGACTCGAGACGGACGTAGACACCTGTGCCCAACGAAACGCCGACGCAGCTAGCAACTAGCAAGAAGCATAAATTAGGGCACGAGTCCCTGCGTCCGGCAAGCTTCGCGCGCGCGTGTAGCCAAGGGTGGTCGCTAGCGCACACGCAATTGGCGCTCTGATAACGCTACCTGGTCTCGATATCGAAGTGCTTTATCCAGGTCGTTCCCGCGCCGCCGGTGACCTCGTTTCCGAATTCGATGCTCGAAACGTAGTGCTCGGCATCGACCAGCCCCTCGGCAACGAAGTGTTTCAACACGAGGTCGATCGGGATCGTGCCCTTGCGCACGGTGCTCGGGCTCTTGAGCGAGAAGAGCTGCCAGCTCGTGCCGCTCTTGCCGTCACCCGCGGCGCCGTCGAGCTTCCAGAGCTCGTACGTCGTTCCGTCGATGGTCGGCTTGTCGATCACGCTGCCGGCGGGGCGCGCGCGCCCGGCGCTCTCGACCCAGAACATGATCTCCGCGCTCAGGATCTTCGGGTTCGCTTCGCCCGAGCCCTTCGTCCGCGTCAGCCACACTTCGGGCGCCAGGTTGTAGTTGCCGCTCGCGTCGGTCTCGACCTCGTAGTGCAAACGTAGCGTCTTCACGTCCGCTACCTTCAGCGGAAAGCGCGGATCGGACGTCGGCCCACCCGACCATGGCTTCCAGCCGAAGATGATCTCCGGATACGAAAAGACGGATGGATCGAAGCCGGGGAAGTTCCAGCTCCAGCCGCGCTCCGTCTTGCCGTTCACCTGGCGCTCGAGCAGACACTGCTCCCACGCCCCCTGAGCCTTGTCCGAGCCCCAGGTGTTGTTCTCGTACCTGTAGGCGCCGTCGGTAACAGTGGCGAAAGGCTTGCAGTCGGCCGTCACACCCGGCGCGGAACTACCCGGCGTGGGCGCGGCGGATTGTTTGGGCTGACAAGAAGCAGCCGCGAGCGGCAAGAGTGCGAACCAGAGCCGGGAGCTTTTCACGGCGCGAAGCTAGCGCGCACGGGCCACGCCAGGAATCGCTTCTCCGCGCGACGGCGGGATCAGGAACAAATGCGATCGGACTGGGCACGATCGCTCTCTTCCAAATAGAACAACGGCGGGCAGTCGGAGGAGACTGGCCCGCCGTTGTTTTTTGGGACCGGTAAGCTACGCGATCAGCCCGCGCCGCCAGCACCGCCGGCGCTAGCGCCGCCGGCGCCAGCTCCGCCTTCGCCGCCCGCAGGATCGGCCGTCCACTCGATGTTGTCGATGTAGATCGTGCGCGCCACCCCGACGTCGCCAGCCGCGCGAGTGAGGTAGAGGTAGAGGCCGGTGTTGACGCCGCCCGCGGCGTTGACCTTGTTGACGTCGGCGACGCCCGAGATGTCGATCTCGAAGGTCTGCCACTCGGTGCTGAGGACGAGCGGGATCTCGACGCCAGCCGCGCCGACGGTGCCCGTGGCACCTTCGAG
>DATLIL010000544.1:0-6265 GCA_035539475.1 Polyangiaceae bacterium | reverse complement strand
CGGGGATCGGACAGTTGAAGCCTGGCTCCTCGGCCGAGCAGTCGGCGAGACAGCCGTCGCCGTCGATGGTGTTGCCGTCGTCGCAGACCTCGGCGAGCTCCTTCTTACCGTTGCCGCACTTGCCGCAAACAGTGCCCTCGCAGGTCCAGCCGTCCTCGATCAGATCGCAGTCGAAGCGACAGCCGTCACCCGACAGGGTGTTGTTGTCGTCGCAGACTTCGTCGGCGCCCAGGATGCCGTCGCCGCAGAGCTCACAGAGCTCGCCAGGCACGTCGCAGTCGTAGTCGGGTTCGATCGTGAGACAGTCGGCGGCGCAGCCGTCATCGCTGTCGGTGTTGCCGTCGTCGCACTCCTCGCCGGCCTCGACCGTGCCGTTGCCGCACTGCGCACACGCTTCGCCGGGCGTCTCGCAGGTGTAGCCGGGCTCCTCGACGCAGCGGCTGCTACAGCCGTCGTCGCTGGCGGTGTTGCCGTCGTCGCACTCCTCGGTCTCCTCCTCCAGCAGACCGTTGCCGCACTCGTAACAGGTGCTGCCGAGCGCGTCGCAGATGTAGCCCGACTCGATCTGACAGGCGTCGTCGCAGCCGTCGCCGGGGTCGTTGTTCCCGTCGTCGCACTCCTCGTCGCCCTCGACCATGAGGTCGCCGCAGACGGCCTCTTCGCCGCCTCCGTCGGAGCCGCCCAGGTCGATGCCGTTGTCCCCGCCCTCATTGGCGGGTGCACCACCGTTGCCGCCCTCACCAGGCTCGAACGGGGTACCGGGGTTCGTCACCTCCGGCTTGCCACCGCAAGCAACCAATACGGCTAACCCAAGAACAGAAGACCACGAAGCCCAACGGATCGTCTTCACTTTGCCATCTCCACGGACCAAGTCGATTCCGGCGAACCTAGGAGTAGACACCAGTGGGTGGAAAGTCCGCAACAGGAAATCCTGTCGGCCTCGAGACCACTTCTCCTTTGCGGGGTTTTGCTCTGATGGCTCCCGCAGACCTACATCACTCGAGCTCGATGACGACGGCGTCACAGAAGCGAGCGCGAGGCGATGCGCATTACTTGCCCAGCGAGGTCGGCTCCGACTAGGAGCGCGCGCTCGGTCATCGCCCTGGAACCATTCTCCTAGTCACTCGCTTAGTCACTCGCTGATGGTGACGCTGGCGTCGAGCCAGTAGACGCCACTCGCCCAGGAGACGTCGTACGCGAAGCGGATGGCGTAGCGTTCGTCGCCCGCCAGCGTCGCCGCAGCGTCGGGCAGCGCGATGCCGAGCTGGTACTCGCCCGGCGCGAGATCGCCCGGTACTTCCGCAGCCAGGCAGAGCTCGATTTCCTCGCCGGGCGCGAAGCGACGCGCGTCAGCGGCGAGCGGCAGCGAACGTTGCTCCGCGCCCTTGAGCACCAGCAAGAGAGGGCGCTCGTTGTAAGGACGAGCGTAGCCGTCGTTGACCAACGAAAGCGATAGCGGGAGCACCTCGCCGCGCCGCGCACTCAGGGGTGAGGCGTGGCCGAGCAGCAGCAGACGGTAGCCGAGCCGGCAGGCGATTTCGTCGAAGCAGCCGCCGCTGCGCCAGCTGTCGAGCACCGCCGCCTGGTAGTCGATGTTGAGCGTGCTCCAGTGGTGCAGCGCGAGCTCGGCCTTGGCCTCGTCGCACTCGCTGCGCGGAGGATTCACGGCGCAGGTCTCACCGTCGACGGCGGTGAAGGCGGAGTCGCTCACTGCATACTCCTTCTCGCCTTCGGTCTGGTACGTACCCTGGTCGTCAGGAGACGCGAGCAAGCAGTCGTTCAAATGACCAACGCGCGCGAGCTCGCTCTGGTCGTACGCGCTCTGCTCCGTGAGCGGCCCGCCGTCGTAAGCGGATGACTTGAACGAAGGTCTCCGCACCAGCACCATGCGCGTGGGCGGCAGCGCGCCGAGCAGCGCTGCGAGGATCTGCTCGCGCGGCTCTTCCAGGTGCAGGCCGGTGGTCGAGCCGTGCCATTCGCCCCAAGCGCCCACGAAGCCGGCGTGCAGCGCAGCGATCACGTCCGCGTTGTCCTGCAAGAGCGGCGTGAGCTGCTCGATGTGGGCCAGCGCTCGCTCGAGCGGGGCGTCCTCCGAGCCCGCCGCGAGATCGGCCTGGTAGTAGAAGCGAGGCAGGAGCTTCACGCCCGCGCTGCGCGCTGCCGCGAAAGCGGCGGCGAGCGCGTCGAGCAGGCCCTGATCGAGATCCTGAGCCACGTAGTCGTCGAGCAACGCAGCGGCGTAGACCACGCTGTGGCCGTCCGCGCGTTCACCCGAGAAGTCGGGCGCTCCGCGCAGGTTCGTCGTGCTGCGAAAGCCGCGCTCGGGGTTCAGGATCGCCGTGCACTCGGGGTCGGCTGAGGGATCGTCGCCCAGGGCGAAGCGCTCGGGCGTGAACGTGCGGACGACCGGGGTAGCACCGAGGTCGTCGCAGCTGACCTCGATGGGCGGCATCCCGGCTTGACCCTGGCCCCCCTCACCCGCCTGCGCGGTTCCGCCGGACGACGGCGAGCCGCCCATCCCGGCGCCGGCACTGGCCCCGGCACTCGAGACCCCGCTGCCACCCTGCGGTCCTCCTGCTGCGGTTCCGCCGACCGAACCCCCGACGCCACCTCTATTACCGTTGGAGGAGGGTGGAGGGGCCTCGGCCTCGGAACAGGCCAGGAGCAGGGCGAGCGCAAAGCCGGACAGGGGACGGACGGGCATGGCTCCCCCTCAGTGGCCCGCCAGGCGGCAAAAGTGGTCAGCCGCGCAAACGCTCGAGGATTTCTCGCGTCGCTGGAGAACGATTGAGTGTGTAGAAATGGATGCCGGGCGCGCCGCGCGCGATGAGCTCGCGACACTGCGCCGTGGCGTGCGCCACACCCACCTCTTGCACGCGCGCGGGCTCTCGAGCGGCCTCGAGCTTGCCGAGCAGATCGCGCGGGATGGTGGCACCGCACATGCCGGTGATGCGCTGGATCTGCGCCAGGTTGGTGATCGGCCAGATGCCGGGGATGATCGGCACGTTGATGCCGGCGGTGCGAGCGCGATCGACGAAACGAAAGTAGTCCTGGTTGTCGAAGAAGAGCTGCGAGATGAGCAGGCTCGCGCCGGCGTCGACCTTCTTCTTCAGCGCCACGAGGTCGGTGTCGAAGTCGGACGCCTCGGGGTGCTTCTGCGGGTAACACGCGCCGGCCAGGCAGAAGTCCCAGCGCGAGCGGATGAACGTGATGAGCTCGTTGGCGTAACCGAAGCCGCCGGCGTGGCGCTCGAAGCGCGTCGCGCCCTGGGGCGGATCGCCGCGCAGCGCGATCACGTTGTCGATCCCACCCTCGCGTAGCTCGTCGAGCACGGAGGCGATCTCGTCACTGCTGGCGCCCACGCAGGTCAGGTGGGCCATCGATTCGATGCCGACCTCTTGCTTGATGCGGCGCACGAGCTCGACCGTCAGCCGGCGGGTGCTGCCACCGGCGCCGTAGGTCACCGAGACGTACGCCGGGCGGTACGGCGCCAGGTGCGTGATGGTCTCGAACAGCCGATCAACGCCTGCCTGGTCTTTGGGCGGAAAGAATTCGAAGGAAAATGCCGGGGCCGACCCGAGCTTGTCGACGATCTTCATAAGACGAACCGCTGAGGAAGCGGCGCGGAGGCTACCACGTTTCTCGCAGAGCGGACTCGCGCTATGGACAGGCTGGAATGCACATCCACATCGTCGCTGTTGCTGGCACGGCCATGGGCTCGCTCGCCGGTCTGCTCAAGGACCTCGGCCACGACGTATCAGGCAGCGACGTGGCGTTCGATCCACCGATGGGACCGGCGCTCGAGAGCTGGGGCGTGCGCTGCCTGCGCGGCTTCGAGCCCGCGCACCTCGAGCCGAAGCCCGACCTCGTGGTGATCGGCAACGTCTGCAAGAAAGACAACCCGGAGGCGCGCGCCGCGATCGACGGCGGCCTGCCCTACACACACGTCGCCGGCGCGCTCGCGCGCTTCGTGCTCGAGGGCGCCTCGCCGCTCGTGGTGGCGGGCACTCACGGCAAGACGACCACCACCGCCCTCGCCGCCTGGCTGCTCGAGCGCAGCGGCTTCGAGCCCGGCTTCTTGATCGGTGGGCTGCCCAAGAACTTTTCCAAGAGCGTTCGCGCGCCTGGCCCGCGGCGACTCTCCCGACCGGGTCCCGTGGAGCGGCGCACGCCATTCGTGATCGAGGGCGACGAGTACGACACGGCCTTCTTCGAAAAGACGGCCAAGTTCCTGCACTACCGCCCCGAGGTCGCGATCGTCACCAGCATCGAGCACGACCACATCGACATCTATCCGAGCATGGAGAGTTACCTCGATGCGTTCAGGAAGTTCGTCGCGCTCGTGCCCGACAACGGCCTGATCGTCGCCAATGGCGCCGACCCGCTCGTGGTGGACGTCGTCTCCAGCGCGGCGCGCGCCGAGGTGGCCTGGTTCGCGCTCGCCGACGAAACGACGGCGGGCGTGGCACCGCACTGGCTGGCCGCACCCGCCGGCAGCGACGCGCGCGGTCAGGCCTTCGATCTGTTCGCGGGCGGCGTCGCCTGCGGACGCCTGGCGCTGTCGGCGCCGGGCCGCCACAACTTGAAGAACGCCGTGGCGGCGCTGGCAGCATGCACGCAGGGCTTCGGCGCGCGCCTGGCCGACATCGGCGCCGGCCTCGCCAGCTTCGAGGGCGTGCGCCGGCGTCAGGATCTGATCGGCACGCCGCGCGGCATCGCCGTGTACGACGACTTCGCCCACCACCCCACGGCCGTGCGCGAGACGCTGGCCGCGCTGCGCCAGCGCCATCCGGCGGGCAAGCTCATTGCCGTATTCGAGCCGCGCAGCGCCACCGCCTGCCGGCGCCTGCACCAGCACGAATACACCGAGGCCTTCGACACGGCCGACCGCGTGCTGCTCGCACCGCTCGGCCGCTCGAACCTGCCGCCCGAAGAGGCGCTCGATCTCAGCGAGCTCGTGCGCGCGCTCGGCGCCCGCGGCAAACAAGCCGAGCAGCAACCCGACGTCGACGCGATCATCGACCGTCTGGCGGCGCTGGCGGAGAGCGGCGACACCATCGCCCTGCTCTCGAACGGCGCCTTCGGCGGCATCTACCCCAAGCTTTTGCAGCGGCTGAACAGCGGCGGGTAGTCCTTACGACAGCCTGCCGCGCAGCAGGTGGAACGCGAACGCATCCGTTTGCGCTGCCGAATCAGTCGGCACTCCGTGGCAATCAGCATGGTTATTCCGTGAGTACGGCGAGCGCTGCACGTAAAAGCACGGCAGGGTCCACTTCTCCTGGGAGCGACGTTCTTACGCGATCGAGCGCCCGGCGTACTTCGCGCTCGCCGAAGCCCATGCCCCTGAGCCCGGCAAAGAGCTTGGTCTGCAGGTCCTGCTTCTGCGGCGAAACAGGCTTCCCGTAGCTCGAGCCATCTGCGTGCCGAAACGTCAGCCCCGTCGAAGGCTTGCCTTCGACGATGAGGCGCCCCTGGTGCACCGCTCGATGATGAGCGCAACAAAACAGCGCGAGGCTGTCCTCGTCATGATCGCCACCGTCGGCGCGTGCCCGCAGGTGGTGCACGTCCACGAAGTGTGTGTGCTTGCAGCCCGGCACGACGCAGCGCCCGCGATCGCGTCGCACGACCTTGCGCCGGGTTGCCGGTGGGATGGTCTGCGTCGCTCGCCGCGTCACGCCCCCGTGGGCGTCCTTTTCGACGGGCCCGATGTGCTGAGCATCGCACGCTATCATCTCGACCACCTCAGGTTCGAGCTCGACGAGTTCCCCGCAGGACTGCTGTGCGCCGTCGCCGCACCGCGGGCAGACGTTGATTGCCACCTGGTATGGCGCGCGCCCCTCGTCCGTTGGTCCGCCGAGCAGGTGGCGAGCCATCAGCAGCAACGCGGAATCATCGTCGAGCTTGAAGTCGCACCCACGGCGCAGCTTCGCGACCGCTTCTCGAAAGGTCGCCAGGGTTTCGGCGCTCACCTCGAAGCGCAGCACGTGCCGTCGTTTCCGCGGGTCGCTCGGCGAATCTGGAGTGTCTCCCGGACCCCGCCCGTTCACGAGCGCCTCGACCTGCCGCACCGTCTTGCCCTTGGCAGCCTCGAGCCAAGCTTCTTCGGTCTCCGCGATCGCGACCCGCGTCAGCTCGCGCACCGTCGACCAGTTCACGCTGCCCGCGGCAAGCTCCGCGGCCGTCTTCGGCAGCTCCTCGAGTGCCTCGGCGACGCGGATTTTCTCCTGCGTGGTGCGCGGCGAATGGCCAAAGAGCCTCTCGATGT
>DATLIL010000543.1:0-3798 GCA_035539475.1 Polyangiaceae bacterium | reverse complement strand
CCGACCTGAGCCGCAATGGTGCGCGTGGTGTCACCGAACCCGCAGCCAATGTCCAGAACGCGCGTCCCCGCCCGCAGGGGGCGCTGGCGCAAGGCTTCGGCGCCGTGGACCTCGAGACCGGTGGTGAGCAGGTACTCGAAGCGGCTGAATTTCTCGAACAGGATCGTGTCCCAGGCGCTGATGATGGTGGCTTGTTCGCTCATTCGGGGCTCCTCTCCAATGAATAGGCAGGAGAGGCATTCCGCGGAATGACCGGACGTCCGCTGTGCACTACCGAGCGTCGGAAACGTCGGGCCCTAGGCTACGGACCCGTGACGAACTGGGGGCCTTGCACGATCGGGTCGTCCTCCATGTCGTACAGGCCCGGTCTCGGAGTAGGCTGGGGTCGATGTCTCGTTGCAGGTGCCTCGGCTACCGAGAATAACGTGCAGGCTATGAAGCGGCTCTGGGTAGCAGTTGCGACGTCGTTGCTGAGCTGCGGGCCACCTCAGTATTTTCCACCGGACTTGCCTCCCGATCGCCTGGTGGAGGTGACGGTGGACGATCGTGCCGAGGTCCAGCTGATCGACGGTCGTTGGCTAGCGCGTCGCGACGAGCCTGCCGTTCGAGAGTTTCGCATCTCGACGGGTTGCCACGAGCTGACGGCGCGTTACGGGCAGTCCTACACGTATCTCGTCGGAGACGACGGCCCCGTCAGCACTTTCGAGCTCGTCGAAGCCGCCACGAGAGTCAGAACGAACACCTACCGAACGGAGGAGCCCATCCGTTTCAATCTGCTGGCGAAGCCCCGTAGAAAGTACTGGGTGACGGCAACGTTCACGGGGGACGTTTTTCTGCCGCGAATCTCGGAGATAGACGAAGCCTCAGGCGAGGCGGTCTCCGCTATCTTCCCCGATACTCCTTGTCGCTCGACACTTGGCCGACAGACCGAGCGCTGATTTTGCCGGTGTTGCACGGCGGGAAAGCGCGCGCGCTCGACGCTTTCGAAGCGAGCTTCCCGCGCTCGCCGTACCGGCGGCGCTTGCGTTCGCTGGTGAGCCCCTGAGCCCCAGCTATTCGGTGTCCGGGCTTTCGGGCGTCGCTGGCTCGAGGTGGGACGTCGCCGGGATGCCGATCGCGAGACCGGTGCCGAGTCCCACCGAACCGCCGATCACCAGGCCGGCGAACAGGGCGAGGCCACAGAGCTCGTGGCTCGAGTCGCAGCCGACGATGAGGCCGCCTGCCTGGTAGCCGATGAAGCCGCCAGCGATGGTCGCGCCAGTGGCGATGGCAGCCACGAGCCAGGGCCGTTCGGGGGCGTAGGCCGAGAGCTCGAGCGCTTCGACCTCTTCGATGCGAAAGGTGCGATCGGCCTCGAGATCGGCGACTTGCAGTAAGTTGGCCCGCCGGCGCGCGCTCACCGGTCTTTCGTACTCGTAGCCCGGAGCCTCGCGCGTGTGGACCTCGAGCGTGTCGTAGCGATCGTAGACGAGGGGGTGCCCGCGTAAGCGATGGACGTACAGGCTTTCTTCACCCTCGGGGGAGATGTGCTTCACGTCCTCCACCGGGATCTCGGCGTAGCGGTAGCAGCCGGACAGCGAGCAGACCAGCGGGAGCAACGCCGCACCACACCAACCATTCACGATGGCGCGAGCACTAACATGGGCGCCGGGCGGACGTCAGCCCTTGACGAGCGTCCGGTACGCCTTCGGCGACATGCCCATGATCTGGTGGAAGAGCCGTGAAAAGTAGTACTGGTCGTCGAAGCCGACCCGCGCGCCCACTTCCTTGACGCGTGCCGAGGTCGTATCGAGCAACTGACAGGCGCGCTGCACCTTCAGCCGCGTAAAATAGTCCATCGGCGCGTAGCCCATCTTTTTCTTGAACAGGCTCGAGAGGTGCGAGACGGAGGCCCCGACGTGCCTGGCCATGTCCGTGAGCGACGCACGCTGCTCCAGGTTATCCCGCATCCAGGCCGTGGCGCGCTCCACCAGGTCTTCATCCGGTGCCTTCGGGGAGCGCTTTTCCAACCTGAGACGCACCATCTCCGAGAGTACGAGCCGCAGACTGCTCGAAGCCGCTAGCAGGCAGGGCAACGAGTAACCCTGTTCGAGGATCTGCCACACGCTCGAGAAGTGCGGCTGCACCGCGCTGTCCGCGGACAGGCGCAGCTTGGGGGAGCGCAGGGAGATCGAAAGCTGCTCGAGAAAGGCGGGCACTTCACGGCCAGTCGCGTGCGCCCACACGATCGACCACGGGTCCTTGTCGTCGGCGCCGTAGGCGTGCGCGGCGTGTTTGGGGATGAAGACCGTTTCGCCCGCGTCCACGCTCTGACGGCGGCCTCCGAGCTTGTACCAACCACGCCCCGACCAGCACAGGATCACGATGGTCTCGCCGACGCCCTCCGGCCGAACCACGTAGTGCCCTTCAGCGTGCGGGAAGTAACCTGCAGCTGTCGGCATCAGCGGCCGCAACAACGGATGACGGCTCGCGTTGCGGACTACCGAGCTCGGCACCACGACGTGGTGTTCACCGATGAATCCGTGGCGTTTGCGAACCACCATCGGCCTATCGTGCGGTTCGCGCAGTAATTTTGTCCATCATTTTCGGGGCATCGTCCATTGGCTGAAACAGTGGGATTCGTCATCCTGCCGGCATGGCTGCTGCGCCCAAGCTTGCGGCCGTTGTCCTCCTGGCCAGCGGCTGCACCGGCATTGTCTCGGGTCCGACCCCCGCGCCAACCGAGACAACGGTCCCGCCAGACGAGACGACAGTCCCGCCGGATGGGGTGCAGACGACGGCGGAGTGTGCCGAACTGATGCCGCTCCCGTCGGGGCTCTCGCGCTTCCCCAATCGGCGCGTCTCGAACGCGATCCGCGATCTGCTCGACCTGAGCGAGGCGCCGCGGCTGACGAACGGCGGCGGCACGTACGATACGTTGATCCCGGGCGACGCCAGGGATCTCACGACGGCGATGGGCTTCGAGTACGCCGAGGTGGCGCGGCAAGCTGCTGCGGCGGCGGATCTGTCCATCCTGGCTCCGTGTGCGCCGGGTGCCGTGGAACGCGACTGCGCTGGCGCGTTCATCGACCAGCTGGTGCCACGCGGGTTCCGGCGTCCACTCGTGGACGGTGAGCGTGAACGGCTGCTTTCGGTCTACGACGTCGGGCGCCTGGAGCAGGACTACGCGGCCGGCGTTCGGCTCGTGCTCGAGGCCGTGCTGCAGTCGCCGTCGTTCTTGTATCGGCGGAACTTCGGCGTCGACGACACGCGAGGTGGGCTCGTGCTCACGAGCTTCGAGGTCGCTTCCGAGCTCGGCCTGCTGCTGCTCGACTCGTTGCCGGACAGCGGCCTGATGGCGGCAGCGGCGGAGGGGCGGCTCGCTGATCCGGACGGCGTCGCCGGCGAAGTCGAGCGGCTGCTCTCGACCGAGGCTGCGCGAAGCAACTTGAGCACCGTCTTCAACAACTGGTTCGGCGCCGAAAAGATCGTGGGGCGTCCCAAGGACGCGACGCTCTTTCCCGAGTTTACCGCCGAGCTCACGGCGAGCCTCCAGCTCTCGAAGGAGCTCTTCATCGCTGACCTGCTCCAGAAAGACGGCACCCTCGATGAGCTCTACAGCTCAGCGGAGCTCTACGTGGATCCGATCATGGCGACGTTTCTGGGCGTGCCTGCTCCGACGACCGAAGGCTTTGGCAAACAGGTCCTGGGTACGCAGCAAGCCGGCATCCTGACGCATCCGGCGGTACAAGGTTGGCTTGCCAGCACCAACGAGACCTCGGTCGTGCATCGAGGCCTGTTCGTGTTCACCCAGGTTCT
>DATLIL010000542.1:0-6787 GCA_035539475.1 Polyangiaceae bacterium | reverse complement strand
GGCGGCGGCGGCATGCTCGCCTTCGACGGCGGCGGCATCGGGCCCTTGCTCGGCGGCGGGGGTGGCGCAGCGAGTCCGAGCAAAGTCTTTTTGGCACCAACGGGCGGCGGCGGAACAGCGCGTGAATGCGACGACGGCGGCGGTGCTGGCACGCTCGGGCGAGTCTTCTTGGCGGCCAGCCCGTCGAAGACGTCGAGGTCCGAACCCTTATCGCTCATGAAGCTGCTCTCTTTCCTACGACCACATCGCGCACATTGGGTGCACGTTTACGGCCCGCTGCCGGAATGCCGTTTCGGCGGAAACCCGCCCGAAAACTTTTGAATTTCTCGTGACAGCACCCGGGGGCCGTCACGTTACAAGGCTGTGCAGAACAAAGTCGCACGGGAGTTTCGACGCGCCAAACATACCTCTGCTTGGGCTAATTGGCGAGACTTTTGGGCTTTTGTAAGGCACAGACGCACGCTGCTTTTCTCCGCAACAGCGCGAGAAAAGACGCCCGTGGAGCGTAGCTCGGAATGTCGCCAAACGCCGTTCCCGCTGGCGTTTTTCTACGTGCCTTTACTCCGCGGGTTTGGCGCGGCGCGCCTGAAGCACCGCCCAACGCTTCGGGGGCACGATCGGAGTGTCCGCGAAGATCCGTCTCGCTCCGGGCCCCTCGGTCCTCACCAGCAGCACGCCGTCGGTGTGGGCGCTAGTGTCGTCTGAAGTCTCACCCATGACTACACTCAGCGCCTTGGGCAGCACCATCATCTGTTCGCAGCCCAGCCGCTTGAGCAAGCCATGAAGCAGGGCGCCGTCGAGCTTCGGGTCTGCGCCTTCGGTCACGCGCGCGTAAACGAGCATGCCGGCGGCATCGATACCGATCGCGCCGCCAACGGGCAGCTCGTCGTCGAGCGCGAAGCCTGACGTGACGCGCATCGCTTTGGGTTCCGGCGGCTCGTGGCCGATGGTGAAGCCGCGCGTCTCGCTGTGCCACACCGAGAAGTGTCCGCTGCCTTCGAGCGGTCCGTTGCGCAGCGCGATCACCGGTTTGACGTCGTGGTCGCCGTCGCGGAACGGGCGCACGTACTTCGGGTCGAGCTTGATCAGACCCACGCGCGCTTGTGGTCGTTGCGCGTCCGGGCGCAGGTTGGTGGTGGCGAGCGCGTGAGGCCAGCCTTGCTGCGGCAGGCCCTGGACACGCCAGGTGCCCTCTCCGGGCTCGGCGGGCTGCACCGTCGTTGGTACCGGTTCCCCGGGCAGGATGTGGCGCAGCGTCAGATAGAAAAAGTCGCGGCTCTCCGTCTCGATGTAACGAGGGAAGTTCATCAGCGCCATGTATTTGATCATGCGCCGAGCGCGGAACTCCCAGCCGGGCATGCCTGGAACCTTGCCCTGCTCCTCCCAGACGGGCTCGAGCTTGCGCTCGATCTTGGGAAGCTTGCCGGCGGGCGCCACGCGATAGAACTCGAGCCCGTTGTGTCCGGGGTTCATGTCCAGGTGCACGCCGTAGACGCAACGCGCGCGCTGCATCGCCAGCGCGAGCACGTCCGGGTCGACGCTGCCGCCGTAGAAGTAGCCGACGAACCCCTCCTTGGTCATGCACACCGCGCTGCGGACGGTTCGGCTCTCTTCCTTCCAGCCCGGAGGCACGCCACCCCACCAGTGACGCTTGTACGGGTTGATCTGCTCGTCGACGATCAGCGCCGTCATGTTCTGACGGAAGGTCACGATCTGTTTCGGGATGCTCAGATCCTCGGGCCAGGTGCCGAAGCCGGTGGAGCCGTCCTCGAGCTTGGCGACCGTGGCGCCGTACGGCTTGGGCGGCAGATACAGCGTGCGCTCGGCCATCATGCCGAACTCGCCATGGATGGTCTGGAACCCGCCGTTGAAGGCGCCCACGTAGCGGGTCATGACCTCGGGCTTGCGTGGCACCGTACCGGTGCCCGTCTCACCCGTGGCGCTCTTCGGCTCGTCCGTGCCGCTGACGGCGTGGAGCTCGACCTGCCGCGGATCCCAGAGCGTGACGAACACCTGCGAGTAGATGCGCTGGCGATCGGTGCGGATGAAGCTCGAGACGAAGGGGGAAGGAGCGCCGGGGTTCTTCTGGATGAACGGGTCGTTCTCCAGGCTGACCCACTTGCCCTCGCCCTTCAGCGGCGAGCTCAGCATGGGCTCCATCGGCGGCGGCGGCCAGCCGGTCACCGGATCGGAAGCGCCCGTGGTCGGCGCGGCGTAGAGCGAGCCGAGCTCTTCGGCCACTTTGTCGGCGCCGTCGTCGCCGGTCACCGTGCCCACGATCTGCTCGAGCTGATCGGCGCCTTCGAAGGCGATGGCCTTGAGCAGCTGCATGTTCTCGTCGCCGAACCAGGGCAACGTGCGTACGCGATCGACGGCCCAGGTGACGAGGTTGCCGGGGCGCGCCTTGGCCGGCGTTTGCTCGCTGAGGTAGCGCTGCCCCTCCAGCCGCTGCGTCAGGCTCCTGGTCGGCACGCGCACGCGGTGGGCGTCCGAGTCGATCACCAGCGCGTCGGCGGAGAAGCCGAGCACCACCTTGTTGGCGGCGGGCTCGAGCTTGAAGTTGCGCCGGCCGACGCCCACGTAGGTGCCCAGGTGCTGACGGTTGGTGAGGGCGTTCTGGGTTTTGGCTAGCGCGGTCCAACCTTGACCCTGCGGCTCGGGCTCTCCGGTGAAGTCGGCGTACTGCACGCTGTGCACCGTACCGTCCTGGCCGATGGCCCACGCGGCACGGTTGCCGGACACGACCAGGCCGCGCTCGTCGGCGGCGGAAGTCTGGCTGAGGTTGTGGACGCCCGTCAGCTCCAGGAGCTCGCCCTCGGGTGAGCGCCTGGTTCGCACCAGAAAGATGTCCGAGGGTTCACCGGCACGACCACCCCGAACGACCGCGCGCTCGCGATCGGTGACCTGGCCGAATCGCCGTGGCTCCTCGGGCAGAAAGTGGACGTCGGAGGGATCGGCCGTGATCCCGCTGCTCTGCAGCGCGAGCACCACGGCGCGTACTGGATCGGGTTCACGCCGGGCGTCGGCGGGGGCGGAGTCATAGTCGTGCCACCAGCCCGCCAGGAGCGCGAGCAAGGGCAGGGGACGGGCCGCCTTGAACACAGCCCCAAAATCTACTCCCGGCCATGACCAGCGCGGTAAGCCACGGGCAGGCGTGGTGCGGGGGCCGCTCGGCGGACCACTGACGGTGAGTGCGTCCGTCACTGAAGCACCGCCTTAGAACCTATCGCCACCGAGCTCATTTGCCTGAATCCAGCTGACTTCCTGGGGGCCTTGGGAGGCTACTGATCGGAAACAGCGGGTCCATGATGCTGCCCGCCTGCCTGGGCGTTAGCATTCCCCGAGCAAACCGGGCCATTTTCTTGGTCGTTTCCGCTCCACTGTCGCGGCGCCAACTGAGTTGACTCGAACTGCAACCGAGTTTCCGTTCGTGGAAGCCTCGCAGTATGTGTTCGCGCGTCGTTCTGTCAAAAGTAGGCCTGAAATCCCCTGGTTCCGCCGGCCAAAACTGAGCTCGGGTTCCCGGCACACCCCGTGCTACGTTGGCCCACGGCATGACTTTCGTATTGCGGCGTCGCGCGCTGATCGCCCTCGTAGCGTGCGCCTCGTGGGCAGCAAGTGGGTGTTTGTCGCCTACTCTCCCACTACCGCCGCCGGGTCAGCCCGAGGTCACCGAGACCGACGTGCAAGGCGTCTATCGCGTTACCGGCAACGTGACCCCGAACGCCCGCGCGGAAGTCTGGAACACGCGGACCGACCTGTTCTGGGGACAGCAGACGGAGTCCGACGGCCGCTACGACTTCCTCGTCGAGGGCGAGCCCGGCGATCCGATGCTGATGTTCTACGTGCTGGGCACTGACCAAAGCGACGCCAAGGACTTCGAGCTGCCCTGACACGGGGACTCAAACAGGAAGAGCGTCGCCGTTTCCTATCCATCGATGGATACGGCCTCGCCAGGCCACACCGTGGAGCGCGACAGGCGTCGCCGTTTCCGGCGTGTTCCCCATCAAACAAGCCCCCAAGCGAAGTGAACGCGAGGCCGCGTCAGCGGCCGAGCCGACACGACCTCGTGGATCTTGCAAGACCAGATCTCGATCCGCGAACGAGACCCGAGTCACAAGAAACTGACCGAACAGGCGCCGCTTTCTCTCAAGTCACCCGGAAGGCCAAGCGCAATGCGCAGGCACTCCGCAAAACAAAAATAACCCGCGAGGCCGCGCGCAGCGCGGCCGAGCCATCAAACAGTTCGCAGCACGCGGCGACCGTCCGAGCTCTTGTGAACGAGCGCGGCGGGGCCGGTGGGACGGGCTGACTCGAGTGGCACGCCGTCTTCGGGAACCTCGCCGACGAGGTCGTACTCGGAGGCTTGCGTGATCGTCGCCTTGCGCAGCTCGCCGGGTAGTACCGGGCCGCCGGAGAGATACACGCAGCCGTCGATCTCGGGGGCCTGGCCAGCGTGGCGCCCCATCATCACGAGCTCGCTGTCTTCACTCGGGCCCTCCACCAGTACTTCGAGCTCGCGCCCGATCATCGCCTGATTCTTCTTCTGGCTGATGCGCTGCTGGATGGCGAGGACCTTCTTGGCGCGCGACGCGATCGTGCGCTCCGCGACCTTTGCCTCGAAGCCGAACGAGTGGCTGGTGGGCTCGTCGGAGTAGCGGAACACACCGACGCGCTCGAACTCGGCCCAGCGCACGAAGTCACAGAGCTCGTTGAACTCGGCCTCGGTCTCGCCGGGGTGACCGACGATGAAAGCCGTGCGGAAGGTGAGGTCCGGCACGCGGGTGCGCAAGAGCTCGACCAGGTCGCGCAGCTTCTTGCCGGCGTAGCCGCCGCGGCGCATGCGCTGGAGCATGCCTTCGGCTGCGTGCTGCAGCGGCATGTCGACGTAGGGCACGACCGAGGGGTGGTCAGCGAGAAGCTCGATCAGCTCGTCGCCCAGGTTCTCGGGATACAGGTAGAACAGCCGCAGCCAGCGCACTCCGGGCACGTCGGCGATGCGGCGGACGACGCGCGCCAGCGCGCCCTTCTGGCCCAGATCGCGGCCGTACGAGACGGTGTCCTGCGAGACCAGGTTGATCTCCAGCACGCCGGCGTCGGTCAGGCGCTCGACCTCGGCCACGATGTCGTCTTCCGAGCGGGAGCGCTGCTTGCCGCGCAGGCCGGGGATGACGCAGAACGAGCAGCTGCGGTTGCAGCCCTCGGCCAGCTTGACGTAGGCGCTGCGCCCGCGCGTCGAGAGCCGGCGCGGATCGCTCGAGCTCACGACCCAGTCGGCGGGATTGCCCACCAGGTCACGCTGAGCGCCGCCCGCGAGCACCCGCTCGAGCTTGGGCATGTCGCTCGACCCCAAGAAGTGATCGACCTCGGGCAGACCTTCGGCGAGCTCCTGCGGGTAGCGCTGGCTCAGGCAGCCCGTCACGACCAGGCGCTCGCAGCTACCGTGCTGCTTGAGCTGGGCGAGCTCGAGGATGGTGTCGATGCTCTCCTGCTTGGCCGCTTCGATGAAGCCGCAGGTGTTGACGACGATCACCTCGGCGTCTTCCGCTGCCTCGACCTGAGCAAATCCCGCCTTCTCGGCGATGCCGAGCATCACCTCGGTATCAACGCGGTTCTTGGGACAGCCGAGGCTGACGAAATGGATGCGGCGAGGCTCGGTCATCAGCCGCGCATCAGGCGCCGGAAGCGCGAGAACAGGTACAGCGCGTCGTGCGGGCCGGCGGCTGCTTCGGGGTGGTACTGCACGCTGAAGGCCTTCAGGTCCGGCGCCTCCAGGCCCTCGCTGGTGCCGTCGTTCAGGTGCAGGTGGCTCGTGCGCGCGACGCCCTTCAGCGAGTCGACGTCGACGACGAAGCCGTGGTTCTGGGTCGTGATCTCGACGCGGCCGGTGGCGAGATCCTTGACCGGTTGGTTCAGGCCGCGGTGGCCGAACTTGAGCTTGTACGTCTTCGCGCCGAGCGCGAGCGCCAGGAGCTGGTGGCCGAGGCAGATGCCGAAGATAGGCTTCTTGCCTACCAGGCCCTTGATCGTTTCGATGGCGTAGGTGACGGCCGCCGGGTCGCCGGGCCCGTTGGAGAGGAAGATGCCGTCGGGGCTATGCGCCAGGATGTCCTTGGCGCTGGTCGACGCCGGCACGGTGATGACGTCGCAACCGACGTCGACCAGGCAACGCAGGATGTTGCGCTTGGCGCCGAAGTCGATGGCCACGACTTTCAGCCGTTCCGTGCTCGCGGCCTCGTCGCCGAACGGCGCGCTCCACTCGGCGCGCGATTCATTGAACTGGTAGGCGGCTTTGGGCGTCACGCGAGCCACCAGATCGAGGCCCTCCATGTTGGGAGCCTTGCGTGCTCGCTCGACCAGCTCCTCGGGGCTACCCGTGCCGATAGCGCCGTTCTGCGAGCCGTTGTCGCGCAGGTGACGCGTGAGCTTGCGCGTGTCGATCTCGGAGATGCCGACGACGCCGTGTGCCTTCAGGTAGTCGTCCAGCGTCTGCTGTGAGCGCCAGTTGGAGACGGCCACGCTGTTGTCGCGCACGATGAAGCCGGCGACCTGCGGCTTGCCGTCCACGCTCTCGGGATCCTGCAAGTTGATGCCGGTGTTGCCGATGTGCGGCGAGGTCATCGTCACGATCTGTCCGCAGTAGGACGGATCGGTCAGGACCTCCTGATAACCGGTCATGCTGGTGTTGAACACGACTTCGCCGCGGGCTTCGCCTTCGGCGCCCGCTGCGCGTCCCTCGAACCAGGTCCCGTCTTCCAAAGCGAGTATCGCGTCCATGATCCTCAGC
>DATLIL010000541.1:0-6982 GCA_035539475.1 Polyangiaceae bacterium | reverse complement strand
AGCGCGGCTCGAACCTCCGTCAGCAGCGAGAGCTCGTCGCGCAGGCTGGGCGTCCGTTTGACCGCCTTGAGAGACGGGCGCGCTGCGGGCCTGGCTGGCGTCGTCAGCGCTGGAGCAGGCTCAGAGGGTGGCGGCGGTGGTGCGGCTTCGCGCGGCTTGCTCTCCACGACGCTGACTGTTTGCGCGGAGGTCGGCTCGGTCCGCGGGGGATCGGCGGCGTTGCTGACCGCGACCACGCACAAAGCCACGGCGCCGAGCTTCAGTCCCGAAATACCCAGGGAGCTCAGCGGCTCGAAGAGCTTTGCCCAGCCGTATGCTCCGGCGCCGAGGCTGCCTGCAACGACGGTCGCGCTCAGCGCCGACAGCACGCGCTGCTGGGCCTCCGGCGGCGGATCTTCCGCGTCGCGGATCTGATCGAGAAAGTCTCGCGTCTCGGGGCTCATGGCGTCCTCCCTCGACTGCGATGGCGCTTCAGCGCCGCGTCGAACTGCTGCCGCGCCGCGCGCAGGCGGGCGTACACCGTGTTGAGGTTCACGCCGAGCGCCTCGGCGATCTCGGGTGCGCTCAGCTGCTCGAGCTCACCGAGCACGAAGACCTCGCGCTTGTGCTGGTCGAGCTCGCCGAGCAAGGTGTGAAGCAAGCGGATCGACTCGTTGAGCTCGCTGGTGCGAGCCGGCCCCGGCGCCGCGTCCTCGAGCGTCTCGGTCAGGGCGGCGGTGCGGCGCTGATTGGCGCTGCGCCGGTAGTCACTGGCCACGCGGACGGCGATTGCGTAGAGCCAGCCGCGCAGCGAGGCTCCGTCGAAGCCGGAGAGCTTGCGGTGGACCACCAGAAAGACGTCCTGGGCCGCGTCCTCGAGCTGGGCCTCGCTGACGCCCAGTCGCCGCAAGGTGCGCCAGACATTGCGAAAGTGCTGCGCGTAGATGGCCTTGAACGCCGCCGGCGCCTGCTCCTCCTCCCGCGGAGACAGGGCGACAGGGCGGGTGAGGGAGAGGGCCATCCAGCTATCCATGGCGGCAGCGCCGCGAATCCGTGATCAGAAGCGCAGGGCCGCCCCGACTCCCGCCCGCACTGCAAAAGTGGGGGCCAGCGCCGACAGCTCGAGCTCGGGCTCGATCAGGCCGCCGCGATAGGCGAGCACGGTGCTCAGCACGCCCGAGAAACGCGAGCTCGTCTCGTCCGTTTCGTTGCTCGCGCGGCGGAGGACCCCGAGCTCGCCGCCGGCGCAGCCCGAAGCTCGCAAGGTCTGCCCGAACCCGTAACAAGCGCCGAGCTCGAAGGTGGCGAAATCGAGCTCGGTCCGCTGGCTGGCAACGTCGGTTTCGAGCTCCTCGACGTAGGGCAGGCCATAGCGCAGCACACCGCGCAGCTCGAACGCGCCGAGTGCATGGCGGAGCCCCGCGGCCACGTAAGCCGTGCTCGTGGGGAGGGTGCCGCTATCGACGCCGGTGGAGAGCGCCAGCCTGAGTGCACCAGGGCTCGGGCGCGGAAGCGCGCTGTCCAGTGCTGGTTCGTCGGCGCTGGCTGACCACTGCAGCGCCGCCGGAGGTGCCGGATCTGCCGGCTCGGGTTCGGTCTGTACCGCTGCGGCGCTCTCCGTGGCGGCTTCCGGGGCGCCGAGCGCCAGCGCCAGCACGACCACCGCCGTCTCGATCGCCTCGTCGCAATCCGGTGCGCTGACCACCTTGGTCGCGCTCGTCGTCTGCAGCGTGACCTCGTAGCCTTCGCTGCGCTGGACGATCGTCACCGAGACCGCGAGCTCGGGATCGCGCGTGCCGACCAGCGCCTGATCCACGCGCTGTGCCAGAGCGTCGGCGCTGATCGAACAGTCACTCGCCGATTCCAGCCTGAGCCAGTCTGCGGATTGTGCAGCAGCGCGCCGGGGGAGGCACACGGCGGTGAGGCAGGCCAAGAGCGCGACGGCTCGCACCGGAACAGCGTAGTGAGCTCGTACGCCGGCTGCAATCGTCAGCGCGTCACTCGTAGAAACGCAATTCGATGCGCCTGTCGGGAATTAGCCACATCAACGCCACGAGAGCGTAGATCGCATCGGCGATGAGCTCCTGCACGAAGGCGAGGCCGATGGCAGCGGCGTAGAGCACGACGGATATCTTGCCCTTGAGGTCGTTACCCACGGCCGCCGCGAGCTTCGAGCCTGGTCCCTGCTTGGCGATGATCGCCGCTTGCAGCAGCGTGTAGGCCAATGCGGCGCAGAGCAAGATGACGCCGTAGACCGCCGTCGGTACGGCCGCGAAGTGGTTTTCACCCATCCAGCCGGTAACGAACGGGATCAGCGACAGCCAGAACAGCAGATGCAGATTCGCCCACAAGATCCGGCCGTCGATGTGGGTGGTGACGTGCAGCATGTGGTGATGGTTGTTCCAGTAGATACCGAGGTAGATGAAGCTCATCACGTAGGCCAGGAACACCGGTACCAGCGGTACGAGCGCGCTGAACGCGGGACTGTGCGGCACCTTCAGCTCCAGCACCAGGATCGTGATGAGGATCGCGATCACGCCGTCGCTGAAGGCTTCGAGCCGCGACTTGGTCACGCGCGCATGCCCATCTCCCGCAGGCAGAGCTCGGCGGCGAGGTAGCCAGCGCAGCCGATCACCGAGCCCGCCGGGTGGGTGCCGGCGCTGGCCGAGAACAGGCCGTCGATCGGTGTGCGGTGCGGCACGCGATCGGCGAAGCCGAAGCCGTTGTCGATGTGGTGGATGTGCCCGTGGGTGATGCCGAAGCGCTCCTCGATCGCCTTGGGGTGCAGGATCTGCCAGTCGGCCACCAGCGCGCTCGTCCCGGGCGCGAAGCGGTCGGCGATTTCGAGCAGCTTCTTGGCGTAGCGCTCGGCCTCGACGTCCCAGCTCGACTCGCTGAGCTCGTACGGTACCCACTGCACGAAGAAGGCGGCGCTGAGTCGGCCCTGGGCGTCCTTGAGCGAGGGGTCGACCGTCGAGTGCACGTACCACTCGATCGTCGGAAAATCGGGCAGCTTGCCCGCCTGGACCGCCGCGAAGCCGCTGCTGAGCTCGGCCATGACCTCGTGCTCGTCGGGCAAGAGGTGGATGGTCGGCCCGAACTGGCCGCGGTTCTGCGGCAAGCACGTGAAGGTGGGCAGGCGCTCGAGCGCCAGGTTCAGCTTGAGCGTCGAGCCCGGCTTCTTGAGCTGATCGAGGCGGGCGTTGTACTCGGCGGGCAACTTGCTTCGGCCCACGAGCGCCTGCAGCCGGAAGGGGTCGGCGTTGACCAGCACCGTGCGCGCTCTGACCTCGCTACCATCCTCGAGCACGACGCCGCGTGCGCTGCCCTGCTCGATCAGGATCTCTCGCACCGGACTGCCGACCACGATCCGACCGCCGTGTTTGGCGAGCGCATCGGCGAGCACCGTGGCCACCGTGCCCATGCCGCCCTGCACCACCATCCAGGTGCCGTCGCTGCCTGGCAGGCGGCACATGTTGTGGATCAGGAAGTTCATGCCCGTGCCCGGCGTGTCGTAGCCGCCGTACAGGCCGGAGAAGCCGTCGGTGACGGCGTACATGGCCTTCACCAGATCGCTCTGGAAGCCGAAGCGATCGAGGTAGTCGCCGACCGAGCCGCGGCAGAGCTCGACGAAGGCTCGTCGCAGGGCGGGCCGCACGTAGCGCTCCGCCGTCTCCTCGATGCTGAGCGGCTGCTCGAGCCAGGTGGGCGCGATGTCGTCGCGCAGCGCGCCGATCTCGGCTTGCAAGCGCTGGTTTGCCTCCCAGTCGGCGCGAGAAAAGAAGGCCACGAACTGACGCTCGAGCTCGGCCTGATCGGAGCCGAACAGGAGGTAGCGCTGGCCGGTGGTGGGCAAGAAGTAGTGCGGATCGCGGCGCAGCACCGGGATCTGGAGCTCGAGCCGCTGCAAGAGCTCCGGCGGCATCAACCCGAGCAGGTAGGCGCCGGTCGACTGCGCCAGGCCTGGCGCTTTGGCGAAGGGATACTCGGTGCGCGTGGCGCCGCCGATCACCGGGGCGCGCTCGACGACCAGCACACGCAGGCCGGCACGGGCGAGGGTGAGGGCGGCGACCAGGCCGTTATGACCCGCGCCGACCACGATCGCGTCGTAGCTCGAGCCGAGCGCGACATTGAGGGGAACGACCGCGCGATGGTTCATGCTATGCGAAGGTCGTGAGCATGCGCCTCGCCGCCATCAGCCGCAAGCTCGCCGAAGACGTCGGCGGCTTGAGATTTTCGGCACCCATCGCGCACGTCTACAACCCGCTCGTCTACGCGCGGGCGCCGCACGAGGCGTATCTCGAGCGCTGGGGCGAGGCACCCAAAGAGGTGCTGCTGCTGGGCATGAACCCGGGACCGTTCGGCATGGCGCAGACCGGTGTGCCCTTCGGTGACGTGGCCATGGTGCGCGATTTCATCGGCGTCACCGGCAAGGTGGGTCATCCGGAGCAGGAGCACCCTGCGCGTCCGATCCAGGGTTTCGACTGCGCGCGTTCGGAGGTCAGCGGCTCGCGGCTGTGGGGTTTTGCCCAGAGCACGTTCGGCAGCGCCGAGCGCTTCTTCGCGCGCTTCTTCGTGGTCAACTATTGCCCACTCGTGTTCATGGAGGCGTCGGGCAAGAACTTCACTCCCGACAAGCTGCGCGCCACCGAGCAGTCGGCTCTGTTCGAGGTGTGTGATCGGGCCCTGCAGCGCATCGTGGAGCGGCTCGAGCCCCGCTACGTGGTGGGCGTGGGTGCTTTTGCCGCCGAGCGGGCGCGGCTGGCCCTGGCCGGGCATGACGTCGCCATTGCGACCGTGCTCCACCCGAGCCCGGCGAGCCCCCAGGCCAACCGCGGCTGGGCGGCGCTGGCGGCGGCCCAGCTGCGCGCGGCAGGCATCGAGCTGCCTGACGCCGTGGCCCCTGCGGAATCGGCCGCGGGCTCGAAAAAGCCACGTTCGCGGCGCCAGGCGTGACGTAGCCCGGGAAGTGAGCTACTCCGCCGGTGCCAGTTCGGTTTGGAGCTCGATTTAGGCCATGACGCAATTGCCCAAGTTCAGCTGGGACGTCGATCCCGTCTTCCTGCGCGTGCCGCGCGAGTTGGTCATCGGTGGTCTCGCGGTGTTCACGCTCATCAGCCTGATCATCGGGCTGCGCAAGAAGGCCGGTGACCAGCTGCTGACGGCGGTGATCTTCGGCGGTCTCACCTTCGCGGCCTACAGGTTCCTAGGGCCGGAGTTCGAGCTTCGCTACTACAGCGCGCTCTTCCTCGGCGTCTTTCTCGGCGGCTACAGCCTGCTCAAGTGGCAGATCACTCGCGGCGGCGGGCGTGCCGAAGACGCGGGCGACTTCATCGTCTACGGCGTGCTCGGCGTGCTGCTGGGCGCTCGCCTGGGCCACGTCCTGTTCTACGACCTCGACAAGGCGCTCAAGGATCCGAAGTGGATCCTGATGATCTGGACGGGCGGGCTCGCCAGCCACGGCGCCGTGATCGGTCTCATCACCGCGATGTGGATCTACTGCAAGCGGCGCGCGATCCCCTTCCTCGAGGGAGCCGATCGGTTCTCGTTTTCGGCCGCGCTGGGCGCCACCCTGGTCCGCCTCGGCAACCTGTTCAACTCCGAGATCATCGGTCGCCAGGTGCCCGATCAGAGCTGGGGCATGTGGTTCAAGCGCCACGACGACCAGGAGACCTACCGCTACCCGACCCAGGTCTACGAGATCACGCTCGGCCTGGTGGTGCTCGGCGCGCTGTACCTCATCGACAAGCGTCTGGGTAAGGAGAAGCGGCCGCGCGGGGCGATGATCTCGTCGTTCTTCGCGATCTACTTCTGCGGTCGCTTCGTCATCGAGTTCTTCAAGGAATACGAGGGCATCGATCCGAGCTCGCCGCTGACCATGGGTCAGTACCTGAGCATCCCCGGCATCCTGCTCGGCTTCATCGGGCTGGTCTGGTCGTTCAAGAACCGGCTGCCCGTGGGCTGGCCGAATCCCTACGCGACCAGTCCGGACGACGACGACGAAGCCCCCCGCCGTCGCAAGAAGAAGAAGGGCGCCAAGAAGAAGCGCAAGAAGGTCGCGGCGGCCCCGGCCGACACGACGCCCGACGACGAGAGCCCCGAGTCCGACGTCGACCACGACGACAGCGACGATCGGCTGGAGGACGAGCGACCCTCGGCCGAGGAGCTCGAGCGTGCGGAGCGCGAGGCCAAGAACGAAGCCGAAGACGAAGGCGACGAAGGCGACGACGAGGAAGACGAAGGCGACGAGGAAGACGAGCCGCCGACGGTGCGCAAGCCGGCGCCGGGTGACCCCGACGTGGACGACGAGTTCGACGCCGACGGCAAGCTCCGCCGCAATCGTTCCTAGTTACAAGTCAGCGGGCGTCCCGCGGGCAGCTTGAGCCTGGGGCGCTGGCTGTCGAGCAACGCTTTCGGATCCACGCTCGCGCGCTGGCTCAGGCGCAGCGCCATCGCCTCGCGTAGCGAGACGCCGAGGTCGCTCTGTATGCGGTCGTGCTCCAAGGCAGCGGGGGTGAACAGTTGATCGCCGCCGGTGGCCAGGTAGTCGCTCGTGGCGACGGTGAGCACCTCGTTCGGGCCCAGCAGCTTGCCGTTGTGGCGCCGCAATCTGACCTGCAGCGAGCCCCGTTCACAGCGCGCCTCCAGGCTCAGGCCGGCGATGGAGACGATGCCGTGGTGGTCGTGTGCCAGGTGATGCTCGAGCACGTGGATCAGGTCCTTGGCCTGGAGCCGGATGCTGGCCAGGCGATTGTCGAAGGGCATGGCTTCGTACAGCGCGCCGTACGTCAGCGGTCCCTCCGGAATTGCCGCGCGCAAGCTGCCCCCGTTCAGCACCGCCACGTCGGCGCCAGGCACGGCTTCCAGCGTGACGTCGGCGAACAGGTTACCCAGCGCCGACTCGACGTCGTGCTCCGGCGTGAGCAAACCCTTCACTTGCGGGCCGAGCGACTGGGCGCGCTTGTCGTGCGCGGAGCGGAGGTAGGGCGCGATCAGCCGAGAG
>DATLIL010000540.1:0-2843 GCA_035539475.1 Polyangiaceae bacterium | reverse complement strand
GCAGTCACAGGAGCAGGTGAGCACGCTGCTCGACCTGCTCTCGCGCCCGGCCGAGCTCCGCGCCGAGCTCGACGACGACGTACGCGCTGGTACCGAGAACCTGCGACGTATCCTGGCCTCCACCGACGGCCTGCAGACGACAGGTGACGAGCTGGCCTCTGCGCATCACGTCGCCAACGTGCTGTTCAACGACATGCGCGGCGGCGTCTACGCCTACGGCTACGAGATCCCGGGCGCGGATTTCGCGAGCTTCGTCAGGAGCTCGAACCGCGCGGTGGCGCAGAAGCACGAGAGCTACCTCACGTCGCTGCCCGAGCGCGTCGAGCGCGCGACCCTGCTGGCCGGCGCGGCGGCACGCGGCGATGCCGATCTCGAGCGGCTCGCCTACGAGTACCTGCCCCTCACCTTCAGCCGACGCCACGGCGATCCCAGCAGGCCGTGGAATCGCTTCGACATCCAGGTGCGCGACAGCGCGGGTAACAAGCTGCTCAACTACCAGGGCAACTGGCGCGACATCTTCCAGAACTGGGAGGCGCTGTCGACGAGTTACCCCGAGTTCGTCGAGCACGTCATCGTCAAGTTTCTGAACGCGTCGACCGCCGACGGCTACAACCCCTACCGCATCACCAAGCAGGGCATCGACTGGGAGGTGCCGGAGCCCGATCACCCCTGGTCCAACATCGGCTACTGGGGCGACCACCAGATCATCTACCTGCTCAAGCTGCTCGAGCTGTCCGACGCGCACCACCCGGCGCGGCTGCGCGAGCTGCTCGGTCGCGAGATCTTCGCGTACGCCAACGTCCCCTACGAGATCAAGCCGTACGCCGACATCGTCGCCGATCCGAAGAACACCATCGTCTTCAACCACGAGAAGCAAAAGCGCATCATGGCGCTCCACGCCGAGCTCGGCGCCGACGCCAAGCTCCTGCTCTCTTCCGGCGGCGTCCATCGGACGAACCTGGTGGAGAAGCTCCTGGTGACCGCGCTCTCCAAGCTCACGAACTTCGTGCCTGGCGGCGGCATCTGGCTGAACACGCAGCGACCGGAGTGGAACGACGCCAACAACGCCCTGGTCGGCTTCGGCGTGTCGATGGTGACGCTCTACTATCTGGAGCGCTTCTTTGCCTTCATGCCCAAGCTGCTCGGCTCCCTGCGCGGGCAGCGCGTGCAGCTCTCGAGCGAGGTCAAGCAGCTGTTCGGCGCCGTGCAGAGCGCGCTGCAAGCGCACACCGACCTGCTGCAGAAGAGCGCGATCGACGACGCTTCACGCAAGGCGCTGACCGACAAGCTCGGGCTCGCCGGCGAGGCTTACCGCCAGAAGCTCTACACCGCGGGCCTTTCGGGCCGCGAGCAGGTGACGGGCGATGAGCTCGCGAGCTTCGTCGAGCTGACGCTGAAGTTCCTGCGCCACACCATCACGCTCAATCGCCGCCCGGACGGCCTGTATCACGCCTACAACCTGATCGGCCGGAGCCCCGAAGGCTTCAGCGTCGAATACCTGTACGAGATGCTCGAGGGACAGGTGGCGGTGCTCAGCACCAACGCGCTCGACGCCGGCGCCAGCGACGCCTTGTTCAGCGCCCTGCAAAAGAGCGCGATGTACCGCAGCGATCAGCGCAGCTACACGCTCTATCCGGACCGCGCCCTGCCCGGATTCTTGCAGAAGAACACCGTGCCGGAGCCCCTGCTCGAGGCCGACCCACTGCTCGCGCGCATGATTCAGGCGCGCGACACGCGCATCGTCTACCGCGACGCGCAGCGCCGCCTACGCTTCAACCCCGCGTTCTACAACGCCGACGTGCTGAAGAGCGCGCTCGAAGCGGTGCAAAAGAGCGGTGACTACCCCGAGCTCGATCAGGCCGCGCGCGCCCGCGTCGAGGCAGTGTACGAAAAGGTCTTCAACCATCGCGCCTTCACCGGCCGCAGCGGCACGATGTTCGGCTACGAAGGCCTGGGCAGCATCTACTGGCACATGGTCGGCAAGCTGATGCTGGCCGCGCAGGAGCGCACCTTCGCCGCGGCGGAGGCCGGTGAGAGCGAGGGCGTGCAGCAAAAACTCGCCGCCCACTACTACGCCGTGCGCGCCGGCATCGGCGGTTTCAACAAGACGCCGCTCGAGTACGGCGCGTTCCCGCTCGACCCCTACTCGCACACCCCGGCCCATTCGGGCGCGCGCCAGCCCGGTATGACCGGCCAGGTGAAAGAAGAAGTGATCACGCGCCTGGGCGAGCTCGGGCTGCGGGTCAGCGATGGAACGATCGCCTTCCGCCCGAGTCTGCTGCGCAAGTCGGAGTTCCTCTCCTCCCCGAGCGCACTCGACACCTACGACGCTGCCGGCAAGGCCCTTCACCTCGAGCTGCCCGCCGGCACCCTCGCCTTCACCTACTGCCAGCTGCCCGTCGTCTACCACCAGAGCAGCGAGCGCAAGATCCGCCTCACCGCGGCCGACGGCACGACTCGCGAGCTCACTGGCGACAGCCTCGATCGCGACGTCTCGGCCGCCATCTTCCGGCGCCAGAGCGGCCTCACCCGCATCGACGTCTGGACGGCCGCGGGCCTCTGACGCTCTCGAGTCGCGGCTCTGCGAGAATTGATTGCCGCAGAGCCGCTGCGGGCGCGGAATCAGACCCGGATTCGGACTTGGCTAGTTTGTTTGTTGGGGAACACGCCGGCCACGACACCGCCTGCCGCACTCCACGGGGTGATGGCCGCAAAGGCGCAAAGGCGCAAAGGTTTCTGATTTTCCTGCCGGCCCCTGCGCATCGGCCCCCGCCTTTCAATGGCGCGTGTCAGGGGTCGTTCTGCTGGATGAGAAACAGCGGCGAACGGGTCCGACCCCTGCG
>DATLIL010000539.1:0-27924 GCA_035539475.1 Polyangiaceae bacterium | reverse complement strand
CGCTCATGAATGCGGCCAGCCGCGCCATAGCCATTCGAGAGCGTCCGGCAGCGTCTGCTCCAGGACCCGCGGGTCGAAGTGACGGCCGTCGCGGGAGAAGGTGAACCGATAGTCGTAGCCCTTGGCGGCCAGCGCCGCCGCCATGCGCCGGTTGGCCAGCGGCCAGTTGTGCCAGGTCTCTTCCGGGTCGTCGTGGTGCAGGTCCCGCTCGCCGACCTCCAGCCAGATGCGCAGCGGCTTGGTCGTCGGCTCCTGCACGATCACGCCGTCGGGCGTCGCGGGGTCGTAGGGATCGAAGTCGTGATACGCCCAGCAGCCGTGGGGGAAGTCGGGATCCTCGGGCGAGGCCTGGCGCACGAAGGTCCCGGAGTAGGCGATCACGAGCCCGAACAGCTCCGGGTGCCACCACGCCATCGAGAACGAGGCCGCACCTCCAGAGCTGCCGCCCAGCGTGGCGCGTCCCCTGGGATCCTCGGTAAACGCCAGATCGATGCCGAGCTGCGTCTGCACTTCGCTGGCGGCTTTGGGCAAGACCTCGGCGTCGACGAACTCGGCGAAGGTGCCGGACACGGTGTCGTACTCGAGGCCGCGGTCGCTGCCTTCACCATCGCCCGGGCCGCTCTGGACGAAGAGCGCGACGATGGGAGGCAGCTTGCCTTGGCTTATCAGGTTGTCGAGGATGAGCGGCAGGTTGGCGGTGCCGGGCAGGTTGGGGCCGTCGAAGTTCGGCGCATGAGGAATGTCGGTTCCGAACCAGACGGCATAGTGTCCATCTTGAACGACGATGAAGGGTGCGGGAGTGCCGGCGACGTACTGGCTCGGTACGTAGACCCAGACATTGCGCGTGAACGAGCCGTCGACGCCCGGATAGATCGCGCTATCCACCGACGACATCGTGAAGGCGAGCTGCTGACCGACGGGTGCTCCGCCAGGATCGTTCAACGGCGAGGATTGGTACGGAGGCTGGAGCGTGAAGTCGCCGTCGCCGTCGGTGCCGGGATCGGTGAACATGCCGCCCTGACCGCTGCCAGCACTGCCGCCCGTGCCCGCAGAGCCGCCCAGGGAGACCGAGCCCGCGCTGCCTCCGCTGCCGCCGGCTCCGCCAGCGCCGCCTCCGATACCCCCGGTGCTTCCGGCAGCGCCGCTTGCGCCGGCGATCGCGCTCCCCCCAGAACCGCCCTGCGCGCCCGTCCCGGAGGGGGCAGGAGCGGGCCCGGACTCCTGCGGGCCGCAGCCCGCGCCGAAGAGAGTCAGCACGAAGATCGAGGAAAGGCGGGGGAGCACGACGGATCAGTGTCCGACACTGGCCGGCGCCGGGGCGGGCAATGCCTGCCGCCTCTGCCCCGTGGCTGAATTTCTGCGATTCGGCGCGGCGGCAGGCGTTGCCGTATCGCTTGTCGGGGCGTCAAATGCTAAGAGGCTCGTCCCCGAACGGGGTGTACCTCAACCTGGTAGAGGGCCGGCTTTGGGTGCCGGCTGTTGCAGGTTCAAATCCTGCCACCCCGACCATCACCCTCAGGCGCTTTGACCGGACAAACATTGCCGGTTCCGCCTGCGTACCATGCCGGGAGACCACGCACAGTCTCCCACTGTTTGCCGGGACCAGTGACCCGAACGCGACGGGCTCGCTACGGACGTAATGACGGATTCCCCGGATGTCCCAGCGCGTGCATCATCAGAAGGTTATGGCGGGACGCGATCGAGGACGTGTTCTGCGACTGGTGACCGGTCGCGGGCAGATCCCCGAGCCGCAGCCCGAGCAGACCGATGCGCTCTTGCCCATCGCGCGGGCGGCGATCGCGGGGGATAGCGCTGCGGTCCGCACGTTCCTCGTCAGTGTCGGTCCTCACTTGCTGCGCGTGGTGCGACGCGTGCTCGGCAGCGAGCATCCCGACGTCGACGACGTGGTGCAGGAGAGCGCTTTCGCGGTGATGGACGCCTTGCCGCGTCACCGTGGTGACTCGACGGTCTTGCACTTCGTCTGCCGCGTGGCGGTGCTGACGGCGATGAACGCGCGGCGGCGCGATGGCGCACGCAAGCGCGCATCGACGCGCGATGATCGCGAGCCGATCGAAGCCTTCGCCAGCGACTCGCCGGGTCCGGACCAGGCGCTGCTCACGCGGGCCAGCGTGATGGCGGTGCGCGAGCTCATGGACTCGCTGCCGCTCGAGCAGGCCGAGGTGCTCGCGCTGCACTGCGTGCTCGGTCACACGGTGCCCGAGATCGCGACGGCGGCGGGAGTGCCGCAGGAGACCGTGCGCAGCCGGCTGAGGCTGGCAAAGCTCGCGCTGCGCAAGCGTGTGCAGGGCGATCCGCGGCTCGAGAATCTGCTGGAGGAGACGTCATGAGCGCCGAGCGCGACTCGGGCGACGAGCTCCTCGAGCTGGCGAAACACGGCTTCGAAATGGAAGCGCCGGTGATGGCCGGTGACGAAGCGCGCATCGAGCGCATGGTGAGGATGGTCGAGCGCCAGCGAAAGCCCCGGCGCGACGAACGACGCTGGCGCTACATCCTGCAAGGGGCAGTCGCCGGGGTGCTGCTCGCGGGCGTTGCGATCGGCTCGATCCAGCTCGCGCGGCCGCTCTGGCAGACCAAGCCCGCGGAGCCGCCCGCGAGGGTACGCGTGGAGCCCAAGAGCGTCGCGTCTGCCCAGCCCGTGAGGAGACCTTCGCCGGTGGTGGAGCAACCCGCCGAAGAGCTTCAGGTTGCGCCTCCGGCGCCGCCTCTCGCGGTGACGAGCGCCGCTCCACGTCGGGCTTCCAGCGCAGCGGCGACCGTGACGCGCGCGCCCGAGCCTGCTCCGAGTCAGAGCGCTGCGGAGCTCTTCGCGGCGGCCAATCGCGCTCGTGTCAACGGCGACATTCCGGGGGCCATTCAGCTGTCCCGCCAGCTGCAAAACGAGTATCCGCGCTCCACGGAGGCGACGAGCTCGCGGCTATCTCTCGGCCTGCTCTACCTGCAGCAAGGCCGGTCGCAGGCGGCCCTCGAGGAGTTCCGGCTCTATCGCAAGCTCGCGCCGGGTGGCAGTCAGGCAGAGGCGCTCTGGGGCGAGGCGCAGGCGCTGCGCGGGCTCGGACGCACGGACGAAGAGCGCGCCGTACTCGAGGAGCTGCTCACCCGCTACCCGGGCTCCGCGTTCTCGGGCGCGGCACAGAAACGCCTCGCAGCGCTGCGCTGAAATTGCCATGCGCCGGATCATGAAGTTGTGGCTGGCTGCCGTTCTCGCCGGCGCCGGGACGCTGCCGGCCTCGGCGCTGGCAGCGGAGACCGCAGAGGCTGCGGCAGCGCTGCCTCGCGTCGAACTCACGCTGGTCAGTGAGGCTTCGGACCTCAGCGTGCTCGAAGCCCGAGTGAGCAGCTGGTTTCGCGGGCAAGGCACGACCGTCAGCAGCGAGCGACAGCCGTCGCTGAGCGCGGAGTCGGTCTTCGCCATGAGCGATGAGCCGGGGGTTCGCGTCTGGATCGTGCTGCGGAACGAGGGCGGGGCGCGGCTGTTTTTCGTGGTGCAGGAGCGCGCGAGGGAGGAGCCTCGCTACCTCGTTCAAGATGTCGAGCTCGACAGCGGGCTCGACGAGCTCGGCGTCGAGCACCTGGCGCAGGTCTGCTACCTGTCGGCCACCGCGCTCTGGGCAGGCAATTCGCAAGAGAGCTCGCGGCAGGAGGTGGCTCAAGAGCTCGAGGCGGAGCTCGCGAAGAGCGAGCCGTCGGTGCCTCCGCCAGCGACAGCGAAACCCCCACCGGCGCCCGCGAGCCGTCCCACGCCGCGCCCGAAGGCGGCCGTCGAACACGCGCGTCGTCTCCTCCGCACCGGCTTCGAGTTCGCCGCGCGCTATCAGGGCGAAGAAGAGGTCGCTTACGTGCCAGGCGCGGCTTTCGGCGGTGGCTGGCGAAAGGACCGGTTCGAGCTCGGTGGCCTACTCCACGCGGGCCTGTTCCTGCCGCGCACACTGCAGAAAGACGGAGTGGAGCTCGAGCTCAGCGGCGCCAGCTTCGGGCTGGGGTTCACGTTCGCCCGCCAAGCTGCCAAGGACTTCTGGTTGGGCGTCGAGCTCGGGCCCGGTCTCGACGTGGTCCGTCACCGCACGACCACGCTGGGTGACGATTCACTGCAGGCTCTGCCCAGCGGCACCAGCGTGAGTCCTCTGGCATATCTGCTTGCCGGCATTCGCAGCGATTTCTCGGCCGTCAGCCTGAGCGCGTCGGCGACCCTGACGGCGCACTTCACGCGCACCCACTACGACATCGAAGAAGCCGGCACCGATTCGGAGTTGATCGTACCGTGGCTGGTGCAGCCAGGCCTGTGTCTCGGAGCGTCGTGGGCGGGGCCGTGACGGCGGGTCGTCAGCGTCGGTGCGGGGTGTTGGCTGTGAGCTCCGCGCCCGGGTCGCGTCCAGTCTCGGCCTCCTGGGCTTCGTGAGTCTGCTGCACGTCATTCTCCGAGTAGCACTGAGAGCCGTATTTCGGGCCTGATTGGCAGTGCGTACCGGAGCAAGCGAATAGCGGGAAGGCCAGCGCCAGCCATACTTTCGAGTTCGAAATCGACATGCGCCGCCGGTGAGCAAGAAGCGTTCCGTGCCCCAATCGTCGCGTAGCGACGCCAGGCGTGAACGGCTCGGCGTGCCGTAGATTCACAGGGGTGGTCGGCGCGCTACTTGACCAGCGTGAGCCGCGGCGCCACTCCGAAGGCTGCGACGTGGCCGCTCTCTTCGGCGATGTAGACGTTGCATTGCTCGTCGATGCGGAGCAGGTCGGGGATGAGATCGCTCGGTACGGTGCCGAGCATCTCGCCGTCGCCCGGGCGCACCACGTGCACCTGGTGCTGCGGCACGAACAGGGCGCCGTTGCGCAGCACGGGCTCGAGCCGGCGCGGCTGGTCGGCGTCGACGTGGCGCGGGAAGACGTGGTTGTAGCGCAGCGTGCCCGTGCGAGCCTCGATGCCGAGCAGCGTTCCGGAGGCGGAGTTCACCACCAGCAGGTCGTCGACGGCGAGCCAGACCGACACCGGCGAGGCGAGGCCGGGTTCCTGCTCCCAGGTGAGCTCGCCGCTGGCGCGGTCGAACGCGAGGCCACCCGTGCCGCGACGGTCGCGCGTCGGAACGACAGCGGTGTCGGCGGTGAGCAGGGGCGCGTGGCCGTAAGCGGGACGCTCCTCGAGCTCGCGGGTCCAACGCACCACGCCGCTCCACAGGTCGACGTGGTGCAGGCGCGCGGGGCCGACCGGGCCGCCGCAGACCGCGAAGGCGCCGTCGTGATCGATGCCGATGTCGCCCGTGAAGGGCAGGCGATCGCGCAGGCGCCACACGACGTCGCCCGTGGCCACGTCGAGCGCCGAGAGCGCGCCGTCGCCGCCGGCCACCAGCAAGAGCTTGCCGGCGCGGCGCAGACGGAAGCTCGTCGGGCGCGGCGCCGAGAACCGCCAGCGCACGTCACCGGAGACCAGATCAAGAGCCGTGACCGAGCGGTCGCCCTCGCACAGCACCAGAAGGCGGGGCAGCCCGGGCGCGTTGACCACGGCGCCGGCAGCTCCGCCTGCGCTGCGCGGCCGGAGCTGGACGGTGAACTTCACCTCGCCGTGCTCGAGATCGTGGAGCGACGTCTGTCCGTCTCCGCGCATGCGCAGCAGGCCGAGCGGGGTAATCACGCTGCTGGCGCGCTCGGTGGCGACGCGCCAGAGCACCTGGCCAGTGTGGCGCTCGAGGCAGGCGGTTTCGCGGGGCGAGCCAATCAGGATGCGGTCGCCGCACTGGAAGGTTGCGCGCAGGTCGATGTTCGGAACCGTCGCGACCCAGCGCGGCACGAAGCGCATCTTGCTGCCGTGGTCCCAGATCCCGCGCTGGCGCGGCACGCGCGGCAGCCCGAACGATCGGTAGCTGTCCGGCTCCGGGTTGGTCAGGGAGTCTTCGGCAACTGCCGAAGCCAGCCCGCCTTCGAGAGCGCGCGCCGTTCGGTCCAGCGCGCTCAGCCGCAGATTTTGCGCCTGCGCAGGGTCGGTGCCGACGAAGGCGTCGCGCAGCGAAAGCGCGAAGCCAGCCGCGGCGCGGACGAGGACGCGGGGATCGATGCTGGGCAGGGTGGAGCCCTCGGACGCCTCGTTGCTCTGCGGACCCTTGAGGGTGAGCGCCACGCCGTCCTCGCCGGGACCACGCCGGACCGAGAGCTTCACGCCGTCGACGTCGATGCGACGGAACACCGGGCGGCCGGAGCGCCAGGCGTCGAGCACGTCGTCGGCCACCATCAGTAGCTTTTCGGCCAGTAGAAAGAGGTAAGTCGGCGTGACCGAGAGGGTGCGACCGCGCGCCTGCAGCTGGAACGGGCCTCGCAGCAGGAGGCCGTGCAGATCGGCGCGCTCGAGGGCAGGGCCTTCCGCGGCGGGCTTGGTGGAGGCGCTGCCGCAGCGGAAGCTCGCTTGCGCGGCGAAGACGACGGCTTCCTTGCTGGCGCTCGTCACGTCGAGCAGACGGCGCTGGACCGGACGACGACCAAAGCTCGGCCAGGGGCTTTCGAGCTCGCGCTCGGCCGAAACCAGCGCCGCGAGGATGCCTTTGGACGCGCCGTCGGCGCGGGCCTCGCCGAGCGCCCGCAGGAGGGCAGAGCGCAGCGCGATGAGATCGACGCGGCGCTCGTGTACGGCCACGGCCGGACAGGCGCCCGAGCGGTAGACGCTGACCAGCACGTCGGTGCCGTCCGCCTCCAGACCGATCTCCCAGGCGTCGTCGTCGGCATAGAACGGCACCGTGGCTCGGTCGCGCTTGCCCCGACTCAAGCCGGAGGTGGCCGCAGCCAGCTCGACCAACAGCGCCAGGGCCGGCCCCGCCCCGAGGCGAGCGGTGATGTTGACCCCGTCGACGATGACGTCGAAGAAGCCTGCCAGGGGAGCTAGGGCCGTGGGGTTCGGCGCGGCGACGGGAGAACGAACAACGACCTCAATCGCGGACATCTGGTAGGGCGAATGGTACGGAGCGCCGCAGGTGAGCGACACTTTTTAGGTTCGTTCGCCCAAGAGTGGACAGCGCGCCACCGGACGGAGTAGGCGCCTGCCATGCCCCGAGAAACCAGCATTGCTGCGCTGCTCGGACTCGGGGCCGCACTGCCGCTGGCCCTGGCACTCTACGGATTTACCGTGGACGACGCGCTGATCTCCGCGCGGGTGGCCAGTCACCTGGCCTCGGGCCAAGGCTACCGCTTCAACCCGGGTGGCCCGGTCGTCGACGCGGTCACCCCGCTCGGCTTCGCGCACCTTCTCGCCGCCGGCGGTGTCGCCGATCCGCTGGGCATGCTCGAAAGGGCTCGCGTGCTCGGGCTCGTCGGTTGGCTCGCCGCTGCCGCTTATTTAGGTGCGCTCATCGGCCGTCCAACGCTGCGGACGCTGGCCGTGCTCGCGCTGCTGGCGCTCTCGTCGCCGCTCGGCGCATGGGCGGGCGCCGGAATGGAGACCGGCCTCGTCACCGCCCTCGCCACGGTTGCCCTGCGGCCGGACCGCTGGGGCGCGCTGGCCGCGGGCCTGTGCGCTGGCTGGCGGCCGGAGCTCTTGCCGTGGGCGCTCACCTTGGCCGTTGGCCGTGCATTGCCCGAGCGCGGCTCGCAACCCTCTCTCGGCGGTCTGGCCAGCGCCGCAGCGCTGGCGGTAGGGCCTGCAGTCATGGTCGCGATCGCGCGGCAAGTGACCTTCGGCACGCCTTCCCCGCTCTCGCTGCTGGCCAAGCCCTCCGACCTCGAGCACGGCCTGCGCTACGCGCTCTCGGCGCTGCTGCTCGGTGGCATCCCGCTCCTTCTCATCGCACCTGGCGCGATCGTCCGTGCTGGACGCGAGGCCAGGGTGCTCGTCGCCGCCGTTGCAGCGCACCTCGTTGCGCTGATCCTGGCGGGAGGCGACTGGATGGCTCTCTTTCGGCTGCTCGTCCCGGTTCTGCCGACGGCGCTGCTGGCTGCCGCGCGGCTCGCCCCCCACGCCAGCGCGACCTGGTTCTTCGGCCGCGCGCTGGCGGCGGCTGGCTTCTCGCTCGTCGTCCTGGTGACGACCGGCTGGCCCGCTCGCGCGGTGCTCGCCAACCGCCAGGCGCTGATCGAGCGCGCGCGCCCGCTGCTCGGCCGCGAGACGTGTGTGGCCACCCTGGACGCCGGCTGGGTGGGAGCGGCTGATCCGGGCCCCATTCTCGACCTGGCTGGAGTGACCGACCCGGTCGTCGCCGCTTTGCCCGGTGGGCACACGACCAAGCGCATCCCCGAGGCGCTCCTCACGGGACGAGGAGCGGACGTCTGGGTGCTCTTGTTAGCCCCGGGGGCCAAGGTCGAGCCCGACTGGCGCGACTCGTTGTTCGCGCGCGGCGTCGAGCAACGGCTGGCGGCGCTACCTCTGGCAGAGGAGCTCACGCCGAGCGGCCTGCTCCCGCTGGGTGGGACCGCCCAGAGCTACCTCGTGCTCCGGCGAGGCTCCGAGTGATCTCGGAACCCGACGACGTGGTTCGGCGCGCCACGCGGGCATTGACGAGCGGGCTCTTCGGCGTCGCCCTGGTGACCGGGCTCTCGCTGCGTGTCTCTCAGCTTCGTCCCGACGGCCTGACCTCGTATGAGGTCTACAACGCGATCTTCTCCGCCCACGGTGCCGCGCTGTTTGCGTTGCTGCCCGCGGTTGTCTCGAGGTTCAGCCTGCAACGGGCGGGAACCCCGTCGGCGTTGAACTGGCTCGCGCTGCTTGCGGTGGGCCTGATCGTCCCAGGGACGATCCTGGCGGGGCTGCTGGATTGGCCCACGGACGCAGCATTTCCACAGCCGATCTTCGTGGCACCGCTGCTGCTCGTCGCGATCATCGTCGCGATCCAGGCCCTCGTCGGGGTGCGTGCTTCTCGTTGGTCAGCCGGCTCGTTGGCGCTCGCGGGAGCGGGCTTGCTGCTGGTCCCGGCGGTCGTTGGTTCGCTCGCCAGCGTGTTGCCCCAGGCACTGGCGTTGGCAGGGCTCGCTCTGTTGGTGGATGACCCCACGCGTCGAGGCACGTTCGGCGCGGATCAGCTGCTCGTTGCGGTGTTGCTTCTGGCGGCCGTCCTGAATGCGCTGAGCGGCGCGTGGAGTATTCTGGCCGGGACCGCAAGCCTGGTCGCTTCTGGGTGGCTCTCGATTCGAGTCGCTCGGCTGGCCCTGCGCGGTAGCGACTCACTCCCGTTTGCTGGCTACTCGGTCCTCTGCGCTGCCATGTTCTTCGAAGGCGTCGTGGCAACGCAGCTTCTGGCACTGCTCTCCGCGCAGGAACACATGGGCGGCACCACCTTCGTGACGGGCGCTTTCCATTTCAAGGTGTGCACGGTGGTGCTGGCCGCGCTGGCTCTCGACGGCAGGCCGGCCGTCGTCGCGACACGGCCGGCCAGGACCTTCTGGTGGCTCGAGTCGACGCTCGTTGCACTGGGCACGCAGGTGTTTTGCGGAGGGCTGCTGTTGCTCGGAGCACGCGGCCAACCCTCCCGCTACTTCAAGTACCTGCCCGAGTTTCAAGAGCTGCATGTCGCCGTGACCGCAGCCTCGATCAGCCTGGCGCTCGGTCTGGCTCTGGCGTTCGTCAGGCGCTCTCGCGACGCGCGCGTTCGAGCTCGAGCAGCGCTTCCTTGAAGGCGCGCGCGTCGGCGTAGCGGTCGCGGGGCAGGGGAGAGGTCGCCTTTTCGATCACGCGCCGCCAGATCTCGGGGATCGTGCCTTGGCTGCGCTGCACGCCGCTCTGGGGCGAGCTCGACTCTTCGATCGCTTGCCAGAGATCCGCCGAGCGCATCGGGGGCGGACGCCCGGTCAGACACTCGTACAGCACACCGCCGAGGGCGTAGAGGTCCGCGCGCTGGTCGATCTCGATGCCCTGCTCCTGCTCGGGCGACATGTAGCCCGGCGTGCCCAGGGGCGCGTTGGTGTTGGTCAGCCGTGTCTCGGCCCACTCGATGCGGGCCACGCCGAAGTCGAGGATCTTCACGCGCTCGCGTTTGGCGGCATCGTCGGGATCACGGGCGATGTAGATGTTGCTCGGCTTGACGTCGCGGTGAACGATGCCCGCGGCGTGCACCGCGCCGAGCGCGTCGCAGACCGAGAGCGCGACCGGCAATAGCTGCGCGGGGTTCATCGGACCGAGCTTCTTCAGGCGTTGAGCCAGAGACTCGCCGTACAGGCGCTCCATCACGAGGTAGCTCGTGCCGTCCGGCAGGTGCCCGTCGTCGAAGAGCTCGACGACGTTGGGATGCCAGGCCAGGCCCAGTGCCGCGGCCTCGCGCCGCAAACGGTCGGCCGCCACCGTGTCGTGCGCGGCAGGCGCGCGCAGCAGCTTGATTGCCACCGTCATGCCGTCGGACAGGCGTTCGGCTTCCCAAATAGTGCCGCTGGCTCCGACGCCCAGCTTTTCGGCCAGGCGGTAGTGTCCGGCGATGAGCATGCCGGGGTGAAAGCCGGCGGTGCCCTGTTCTCGCGTCTCGCGCAGCGTGGCGGCGCGCTCGAGCGCCTGGATGCGCACCAGCTGCGTGTGCGACTGAGCGCGGCGGCGGAGCTCGTGACGTACGAGGTAACCCGAAACGCCGCCCAGCAGCAGTGCCAGAACGCCGGCGCCAGCCGATTGCCAGGGACCTCCGGCAGCGATCGCCGCCGGGACGGCGCCGCCGGCTCCCGCCAGCAGGCCACCTGTGACGGCGCTCGTGCCACGATCCTGCCAGGTCACCTCGAAGGCGACGAAGCCAGCGGAGGGCGCGGGTATTTCCCTGACCACGCCGCGTTTGAGCCCGAATAGCAGCGGAACGCCGGCGAGCTCGAGCGCGCGTGCATTCGCGCAGAGCCCGTCGCGTTCGTGTTGCGCCTCGAGATCCACACGCGTGGCACCTCTCCACCAGTGCAAGCCGGAATCGATCGTGCGCCAGGCCTCGATACGCACGTGCTCGCCGCCGAAGCGATCGAGTCGGGTAAAAGCCAGACGCGGGCTCGTGGCGCCGCGAAGTACGTGGGTCCAAACGCCGAGGTTCTCTGGCGCGACGACCCAGGGAACGACCTCTTCGAGAGCGCCCCGACCCCAGCGGGAGACCACCGCGACCAGTGCCGCATGCCAGACCTCGTTCGGCACGAGGTGGGTCTCGTCGTTCAGGTAGTCGCGATCCATCCTGAGCTTGCTCAGGAGGGCATCAGCTTCCGCCGGCCCATGTACAGCCTGCGTGTACAGGAGCAGGGCCTTGATGCGAGCCGCCACCGTGCTCCCGCTGCTCGACCGATGCTGCACGTTTCAAGGGTTCCCTTTCGCTCTCGGCGGGTCAAGTCACACAGCGTCCTACCTGCGGGCCCAGGCCGGGACGTTGCACCAGAAACGGATCTGACACCGCCCGGGAACAGGGGATGTGTCAGGAACGTATCTCGTGGTAGGCGCTGACTCAGCGCTTTACCAGTTCGATGCTATTCTTCAGCTTGATGAGAAACCAACGGAGCCGACACCGAGTCCTCCACGCGCTGCCGTGGTTGCTCTGCGCCGCGATTCCGCTTGGTGCAGCGGCGGCTCCCAGCGCAGTACCGCCCGGGTCCCTGGCGGTCATCGCCGGTGAAGTGCTCGACCTCAAGGCGGACAAGCTCGACGTCGACATTCAGAGCGGCACGGCCGTGCTCGAAGGCAAAGTCAGCGCAACGCTCGGCGATCTGCGCGTGAGCTGTGCCAAAATCGAAGTCAAGTACGATCAGGCGCCGAACGTGCGTTGGGCCAAGGGCTCCGGCGGCGTGATCGCCAGCATGCGCGGGATCGAAGCCACGGCCGCCTCCGTCGAGGTCGACGTGCAGCGGCGCAACGTGGAGCTCTCCGGTAACGTCCGCCTGAGCCGCGGCAAGGGCTGGGTCACCGCCGAGCGGGCTCGTATCGACCTTGGCACCCGCCACGTCACGCTCGAGAGCGTCCAGGGCTCGATTCCGGTTCAGCCGCCAGCCCGGTGAGGCGGTCCGCCTCAGGGGCGCCAATGCAGGCTGCCGGCGAGGACACCTGGTCACCGGGCCGCTGGTAAAAAAACGCCGCAAGATAGCGGGAAGTTTCCAGGCGTACTTCTTGCTTGGCGGTGGTAGACTAGTTGTCGGCTCGGGCTTCGTGCCCTCGAGGATCGATGGAAATAAAACAGCAACTCCGCCTGTCCCAGCAGCTGGTGATGACACCCCAGCTGCAGCAGGCGATTCGCCTGTTGCAGCTCTCGCGCCTGGAGCTCGTCGACGAGGTTCGCAAGGAGCTCGATAACAACCCGGTCTTGCAGGACGACGAACCCGAGAGGGGACGCAGCGAGAACCGGGAGAGCGCCAAGCCGCTACCGGACCAGAACTTCGAGGAGCCAGGCGTCTACGCTCGCTCGGGGGACGCCAAGGCCACCGAGAAGGCCGTGCGCGAGGTCGACTGGGAGAAGTTCCTGGAGAACCGCACGCAGCAAACTCCGTCGGCGGTCTCTCGTACCGGCTTCGACGAGCTGCCGCCGATCGAGCAGAACCTGACCAAGCCGCGAACGCTGCAGGATCATCTGCTCTGGCAGCTGCAGATGAGCGATTTTACGGATCTGGAGCGCCGCTTCGCGGAGCTCGTGATCGGCAACCTGGACGAGCGCGGATACCTCGATCTGGTGGGCACCGAGCGTCCTGACGGCACGCGTACGCCCGACCTGACGATCGAGGACCTGGCTCAGGAGACGGGGCTTCATCCCGACGACGCGCCGCTCGTGCTCGAGCTGATTCAGAACTTCGACCCGCTCGGCGTCGCCGCCCGCGACCTGCGTGAATGCTTGCTGATCCAGGCGCGCTCGGCCGGCTACGAGGAGAGCGATCCGGTGATGGCGATCATCAAGCATCACCTGCACCACCTGGAGAAGCACAACTACCAGGCCATCGTGCGCGAGATGAAAATCCCGCTCGAGGAAGTCTACGAAGCGGCCAAGGAAATCCAGGAGTTCGAGAGCCGTCCGGCGCGCAATTTCTCCGATCAGGACGAGCGCACCATCGGCATCACTCCCGACGTTTACGTGATCCGCGACGCAGACCGTTTCGTCGTCGTCGACAACGATCGCGGTATGCAACGGCTCTTCATCAACGAGGCGCTGACCAAGCGCTTGATGAAGGACCCGGCGGCCAAGGAGTTCATCGGCGAAAAGCTGCGTAATGCCCAGTGGCTGATTCGCGCCATCGAGCAGCGCCGCAAGACCATCATCCGCGTGGCCGAGTGCATCGTGGAGAAGCAGCGCGAATTCTTCGAGAAGGGTGTCGCTCACCTCAAGCCGATGATCTTGCGTGACGTGGCCGAAGCCGTGGGCATGCACGAGTCGACGATTTCTCGCGTCACGACGAACAAGTACATGCACACCCCGCAGGGGTTGTTCGAGCTCAAGTACTTCTTCAATTCCAGCATCCGCCGCGTGGCCAACGAGGACATAGCCAGCGAGAGCGTGAAGCAGGCGATCAAGAAGCTCATCGACGAAGAGGACAAGAGCAACCCCCTCAGCGACCAGGCCATCGTCGAGCTCCTCGAAAAGAGCGAAGGTATCAAGATCGCTCGGCGTACGGTGGCAAAGTACCGAGAGATGCTCGGCATCCTCGCCTCGTCCAAGCGCAAGCGCCTGTTCTGAATCGACCGGCCCCGGTGCGATTCGGCCTCGAGTCCCGGGGGTCCACCCCGAAGCGTTTCGTGGATCAGTACGCGCCCGCCCGCGCCGAACGGCAGTGCTGGGGCCCGGGGGGCCGGGAGGTCACCCGTTCAGATGCTCGCCAGCGGCCGTGGGTTTCGGCTAGTCTAGCCTCGGTCCACACAGGAGGTCCGATGAACATCAGCATCACTTTCCGCCACATGGATCCGAGCGAAGCCATCAAGCGCTACGCCAACGGCAAGCTTGCGAAGATTCAGAAATTCTTGCGGCAACCCATGACGGCCAAGGTGACGCTTTCCATCGACCAGCTCGAACATGTCGCGGAGGCTCGTATCTCGAGCGGCGGCGCCCACCTCGAGGCCAAGGAGGCCGGTGAGGACATGTACGCCTCGATCGACTCCGTGCTCAGCAAGCTCGAGCGCCAGATCCGCGGCTCCAAGGGCGTCAAGCAGGCCCGGCGCAAGGGCGCGCCGAGCGTGCGTACGACGGCCGCTGCAGCGTTGGCTGGCGCTAGCGCTAAAGCCACGGCGCCCGCGCGCCGTAAAGTGAGCAAGAAGGCGGGCGCGAAGAAGCGCGCCGCCAAGAGCTCACGCTGATGCTTCCTCAGGTCACCACGTCTTCCAGTATGCGTCTTTCCGATATCCTCACCGCCGAGCGCATCCTCATCGATCTGGATGGCAGCCTGGTGAAAAGCAAAGCGGACGTCCTGCGTCTGCTAGCGGAGATGCTCTCGCCCGCGGTCGGCTCTTCACGCGAGGACGTGGAGAGCCTGCTGGCCGAGCGCGAGCGCCTGCAGAGCACGGGTATCGGCGACGGTGTGGCGATCCCGCACAGCTCGCTCGATTCCGCCGAGCGGCAGGCCGCGGCGCTGCTTCTGGTTCCCACCGGCGTGGAGTTCGACGCGATCGATGGGGCCCGCGTCCGCATCGTGTTCGGGGTGGTCGGGCCGAAACGTGCCACCGGCGAGCACCTGCGCACGCTGGCCCGCATCTCGCGGCTTCTGCGTGATGAACAGACCCGGATCAGACTGCTAGAATCTGAAAGCCCGGCGGCGGCCTACGAGCTCATCGAAGGTCACGAGGCCGCGGCAAGGTGAAGTGGTGAACATCGTCGAGCCCCCGTCACAGGCCCTCAGTGGGCTCTCGGTGCGGGAGCTACTCGACGATCCGGCGCTGGGTCTGAACGTGCGTCTGGTGGCCGGTGCCGCCGGCCTGGATCGCATGATCCACCACCCGCGCATTCAAAAGTCGGGGCTGGCGCTGGTTGGTCACCTGCACGGGGTGGTGCCCACGCGGCTGCAGGTCCTGGGCGAGACCGAGCTCAGCTACGCGGAGTCGCTCTCGTTCGAAGATCAGGTTTCGGCCGCCAAGCACCTCTTCTCGGTCGGGCTTTCGTGCGTGTGCGTGACCCGCGGTGTCGACCCGCCCGAGCCGCTGATCGCCGAGGCAGAGGCCACGCGCACGCCGCTGGTGGTGTGCGCGGAGCGGTCGTCGACGGCGATCAACGCCATTCACACGCTGCTCGATCAACGGCTGGCGCCGCGCACGCGCATTCACGGGGTGCTGGTCGACGTCTTCGAGGTGGGCGTGCTCCTCCTCGGCAAGAGCGGCATCGGAAAGAGCGAGTGCGCGCTCGAGCTCGTGATGCGGGGCCACAGGCTCGTGGCCGACGACGTCATCGACTGTGACTTCCGCCCGCCGGGCATGGTCTTCGGCCAGCCCGCCGCGCTGCTCCGTCATCATATCGAAGTGCGCGGTCTGGGAATTCTCAACATCAAGGATCTGTTCGGGGTCACGGCCGTGCGCGAGCGTAAGCGCCTCGACCTGGTCGTGAACCTCGAGATGTGGACCCCGGAGACGGACTACGACCGTATCGGCCTGGACGACCACTACCGAGAGATCCTCGGCGTGTCGGTGCGCGAGGTCTGTCTGCCGGTGCGCCCGGGCCGCAACATGAGCAGCATCATCGAGATCGCCGCGCGCAACGAGCTCCTGCGTCAAGCCGGACACCACGCTGGCCGCGACTTCGTGCAGCGGCTGGAGCGCGGCCTGCTGCGCTCACCGGACTCGGACTCTTCGCCCAGCACGTACCGCACTCCGAGCGGCCAATTCAGAGCACTCACCGCCAACGAAAGCTCCGCGCCGCCACCCGTGGCCCCGAACCGGGGCCGCTGAGGTCGATGAGCCCATCCGACCCGCCCCTCGAGAAGGCGAGCACCCAGGTGGTGGTCGTCACCGGTGTCAGCGGCGCCGGCAAGTCCACCGCCGTCAACGCGCTGGAAGACCTTGGCTACTTTTGCGTCGACAACCTGCCGACGCCGGTGGTGAAGGAGACGCTGAGCTCGTTCGCCGGAGCCGGGGTGAAGCGGATCGCGCTCGGCATCGACGTGCGGGTCAGGGGCTTTCTGGGCGCCGCCGCCGATGCGCTCGGAGAGCTCGCCTCGCCCGACCGCGAGATCGTGGTGCTCTACCTTGACGCCTCCGATGAGGCGCTCTTGCGCCGCTTCAGCAGCACCCGCCGTCCGCATCCTCTGAGCACGACGCTCGAGCCTGGCAGCGAGCAGGCCGGCCTGGCCGTGCTCGATGGCGTGCGCATCGAGCGCGAGCTCCTGGCGCCGCTCAGAGCCCGCGCCAGCGTCGTGCTCGACACGACGCGCCTCAGCGTCCACGAGCTCCGGCGCGCCGTGCTGGGTCACTTCGGTCCGCGCTCGGGACGGCTGCCACGCCTGCAGATCAGGCTGGTGTCCTTCGGGTTCAAGTTCGGCAGCCCCGTCGACGCCGACCTCTTGTTCGATGTCAGGTTCATCAGGAACCCCTACTTCGACCCCGAGCTCTCGCATTTGCCGGGCTCGAGCCCCAAGATCCACGCCTACGTGTTTGCCGAGCCCGAGGCGGAGGAGTACGTGCGCCAGGTTCAATCGTTGCTCGAATTTTGCCTTCCACGTTTCGAACGCGAGGGCAGAAGCTACGTCACGGTCGGGATCGGCTGCACTGGCGGCCGTCATCGCTCGGTGGTGATCGCTGACCGTTTGGGTAAGATACTGAGCGAAAAGTCTGGCCTTTCGATCGACGTCGTCCACCGCGACGTCGATCGGGTCACTATGTTCGGGCCGGCGGGAGATCCGGATCACTCCCGCGGACGGCTCGGTGGAGGCAGCCAAGGATGAGCACCGTGAGGGGGACATTCGAGGTGAAGAACAAGCTCGGCCTCCACGCGAGGGCCGCCACGAAGCTGGTGCAGCTGGCGACTCGCTTCCCCTGTGAGATCGTGATCAGCCGGGCAGGGCAGGCAGCCAACGCCAAGAGCGTCATGGGCGTGCTCTTGCTGTGCGGCTCGAAGGGGACGTCGCTCGAGATCGAGGCCACGGGCGAGAGGGCAGAGCAGGCCGTCGACGAGATCGGCAGGCTCATCGACGGGCGTTTTGGTGAAGATGAGTGACGCCATGAGGGACTCCACGCCGCAGTCGCGGCCTCCGTTTGGGTCTGGTCCCCAGACGATGGAGGGTATTCCCGGTTCACCGGGATACGCCGTGGGTTCGGCCATCGTCCTCGATCTGCGTCAGCCGGGCATCGTGCGGCGCCACGTGCCGAACCACCTCGTCGCCGAGGAGCTCGAGCGCTTCAGCCAGGCCGTGCGGGCGGCCGCCGACGGCTTGAAACAGGCTGCTGCAGGCGCGCGGGCGCGTGGCATGCGCCCCGAGACGAGCATCCTCGAGGCCTACGTGCTCATGGTCGAGGACGAAACGCTGCGCAGCGAGGTCGAGCGTCACGTCCTGATCGACAAGCTCTGCGCCGAGTGGGCGCTGTCCAACGTCATCGGCGAGATGGCCGGCCAGCTTGGCTCGGCCGAGGACGAGTACCTGGCCGAGCGCAAGCACGACATCGAGTTCGTGGGCAAGAGCATCGCGCGCGCTCTCTCGGGCCGCTCGGACATGCTCCTGCTGCCCCAGGATCGGGGGCCGGGCATTCTCGTCTCCCACGACCTCTCACCGGCCGAGACCGCAGGCCTGACCAAAGACAAGGTTCTGGCGATCGTGACCGAAGGTGGCACGCGCACGAGCCACACCGCCATCCTGGCGCGTGCGCTCGACATCCCGGCGGTGGTCGGCGTCCCGGGCCTGATGGCGCGCATCGGCGACGGTGACAACCTGATCGTCGACGGCGGGCGCGGCCGCGTCACCGTGGCGCCGGACGAGCTCGCGATCGAGCAGGCGACCGAGCAAGTGGCCCGCTACCACCGCACCGCGCAGGTGCGCCGCGAGCTTCGCGATCGGCCGGTGGTCACCCGCTGCGGCATGCCGATCGAGCTCAAGGCCAACATCGAGCTGCCCGGGGAGGCGGAGATCGCCCTCGAACAGGGCGCCCGCGGCGTGGGCCTCTATCGCACGGAGTTTCTGTACCTGAACCGCAACGTGCCACCGAACGAGGACGAGCAGTACGCGACTTACCGGCGCGTGGTGGAGGCCATCCACCCGTATCCCGTCACGATTCGTACGTTCGACATCGGCGGCGACAAGGCCTTCCTCGGTTTCCGCATGCCGCACGAGCAGAACCCGGCGCTCGGCCTGCGCGCGGTGCGCCTCGGTCTGGCACGCAAGGACGTCTTCTCGGCCCAGCTGCGCGCGATAGTTCGAGCCTCGACGCATGGCGACATCCGGCTGATGGTGCCCATGATCGCGTCGATGACGGAGCTCCGTGCGGTGCGTGAGCTCTTCGAGCGAGCGCTGGTCGACGTCGACAATGCCGGCCACGCGCGGGCGGCCCATATCCCCCTCGGCATCATGGTGGAGGTGCCCTCGACCGCCATCCTGGCCGATCGCTTCGCCGAGGAGGTCGACTTCATGAGCATCGGCACGAACGATCTCGTGCAGTACGCCCTGGCGGTGGACCGGGGTAGCCCGGAGCTCGCGCACCTGGCGTCGTTCCTCGATCCAGCCATCCTGCGGCTGATCCGCGGCGTGGTCGCGGCGGGCAGCGCGCGGCGCCGGCCGGTCATCGTGTGCGGTGCCATGGCGAGCGATCCGCTGGCCGTTCTGCTGCTGATCGGCCTCGGCCTGCGCGAGCTCAGCCTGGAAGCTTCGGCCATTCCCGACGTGCGGGACGCGGTGGCGCAGGTCACGTTGGCGGAGGCCGAGGACGCCGCGGAGGCCGCCCTGAGCTGCCTGACGGCGCGCGAGGTCGAAGACCTGTTGCAATCGCGCTTCGGCGATCGGCTGAGCGCGCCTTAAGTCCTACACTGGCGCCCAGTCTGGCTCGTTGTCTCGCACGACGCGAGTCCGCTAGATTGAGTGTTGGATGAGCTCCCACTCTGCTCGGCGCCCACGGCGACCAGCAACGCTTCTTACTTGGGTCTTCGCGGCCACCTGCGCGTGGGTCGTCGGCTGCGTCTACGACGCCGACGATCGCTGCAGCCCAGGTCAGGTCGTCGTCAAATACGATCGCTGTGCCTGCGCGCCCGGGTTCGTGGCGACCGAAGGCGTGTGCACGCCATGCCCCGAGCACGAGCTCGAGCAGAACGGCATCTGCGTCTGCGAGCAGGGCTACACGCGGAGCTCCGAAGGTGCCGCCTGCACGCTGGACGCACCGGGGCTCGGTGACGCTTGCGCTGACGACGGTGACTGCACGGAAGAGCGCTTTCCGCACTGTCAGGCGGACGCGGCCGGCGACTACTGCACGGACCTGGACTGCGCGAGCACGGAGGATTGCTCCGGCGGCTACGCCTGCGACCTCGAGGCCACGCCGAGCTACTGCAAGCGCCCGCCGCTCGGCCAGAGCGCTCCCTGCGCGACTCAAGACGACTGTTCGGGTTTCGAGGCCAGCTACTGTGAGCAGATCGAAGGTCACGTCTGTCTGGTGCCGGGCTGCGACACCGATCCGGACGTCGAGTGCTTCATCGGTTGGGAGTGTTGCCACGCCGGCGAGGGCTTCGGATTGCCGACGCTGTGCGTTCCGGAAGGGACGTGCCCGCAATGAGCCGTCTGACTTCACTCCGCTTGGCCACGCTCACGGCGTGCGGTCTGCTCTCACTTTCGACGTCCGTGGTCGCGCAGGAGCCGCCGCAACCGCCAGCCGCTGCGGAACCGGCGCCCGAACCAGCGCCTGCGCCCGCGGCGGAGCTCGTAGCGCCTGCAGCGCCGGCTCCTGCAACACCACCGCCGGCAGAGACGGCAGCGCCCGTGGAGGGCGAGTTCAAGCCTCTGCCCGAGGGCGGAGGTGATTCGGGCTTCGTTGCCAGCGACGAGGGTGGGGGATTCATCGAAGAAGTTGCCTCCAAGCTCGATATCTACGGCTTTGCCGACTTCAACTACTTCCAGCTGCTCAACGCCAAGGACACTGCGTGGACCGGCTATCGCCGGTACGGCACGTTCTTCGTCGGCCATCTCAACCTGTACCTGAGCGCAGACCTCGCCGAGCAATGGCGAACCCTGATGGAGGTGCGCTTCACCTATCTGCCGCACGGCGACGAGAACCCCGATCCGACGACGGGCGCCAGCCCCTACACCAATACCTCCGTCACGGATTACGCCGAATACGAGAAGGCCAACCGCTGGGGCTCGATCATCATCGAGCGCGCGTGGCTCGAGTACTCGCCGTTCGACTTCCTGAGCGTTCGCGGCGGCCAGTACCTGACGCCCTACGGCTTCTGGAACGAAGACCACGGCACGCCGGTGATCATTCCAATCCAGCGTCCCTTCGTGATCGGTGAGTCCCTGTTCCCCGAGCGGCAGACTGGCCTGGAAGCGCACCTGCGCCATCCGATCGATCGTTCGACCGTCGGTCTGCACCTCACGCTGTCCAACGGTCGCGGGCCGATCGACATGTACAAGGATCTCGACGGCAACAAGGCGATCGGCGCGAGCGCCTACCTATCGACCGAGGCTCTGGGCGATCTCGACATCAGCGCGGCGGTCTACAAGGGCCAGTACACCGACTCGTACGAGCAGAACGGTCTCGATACGTCCGGGCCCACACCCGAGCTGCAGATCGAGCACATCAAGACCGTGCAGTACGACGAGTTCTCGCTCGCCGGCGGGGTACGCTTTCGTTACGAAGGCCTGCACGTGCAGAGCGAGATCGTCATGAACGAGGTCGCGTTCGACGATCGCTACCGGCCGGAGTCGGTCGGCATCGACAGCCAGTATCATGCCGTGCCCGACTACCGCCGCTGGGGCGCCTACGGGCTGATCGGCTACAGAACGCCGTGGCTCGGGCTGATGCCGTACTTCATGTACCAGTTCAACAGCTTTGCCGACCAGGAGATGAACGACCCGGGACACGGCTTCACGCCCGGCGTGAATATGCGGCCCACGCCCAACGTCGTACTCAAGGTCGAGTACTGTTACGCCCCGTTCGACGGTCCAGGTAGCTTCGGCATCAACAAAGAGCCATTGCAAATGTTCGCTACCCAGGCTGCGTGGGCCTTCTGATGAAGATGCGGACCCGACTCTGCTGGTCTCTCGCGGCCGCGGTAACGCTGTGTGCCTTGTTGCCCACGGCTCGGGTTCGCGCTGACGCGGAAGTGGCGCTGGCCGTCGTGGTCGGGCCGAACAGCAAGCTGTCGGACCTCTCGTTGTCCGATCTGAGGCGCATCTTCACCGGTGAGCGCGTGACGGATCCCAGCGGCAACAAGCTCATCCCGCTCAATCATCCACCCAAGACCGTCGATCGCGTTGGCTTCGACCGCAGCGTGCTCGGCATGAGCCCCGACGAGGTCGGACAGTTCTGGGTCGACCGTCGCATCCGCGGGGGAAGTGGACCGCCACGAACGGTGGAGAGCATCGGAACGCTGCGCCGTGTCGTGCAGAACCTGCCCGGAGCGATCGGGTACTTGCGGCGGCCCCAGCTGAGCACCGAGGTGAAACCCGTGCGCATCGACGGGAAGCTGCCGGGCGACCCCGGCTACCCAGTCCACTCCAAGGAATAGGCCGGGAGGCCGGAAGTTCTCGCTCTGGGTCGGGGGCTTCTCCCCTCTGGTTGACCGGTGCGGATCGGCGCGTATACTCCGCGCGCACTGAACTCCCTTTGAGGACTGGACAGAAGATGCCCCTGCAAGCCGACGCCAAGAGCGGCGTCATCACGAAGTACCGTCAACACGAAACCGACACCGGCTCGCCCGAGGTCCAGATCGCACTGCTCAGCCAGCGCATCGAGTACCTGACTGAGCACTTCAAGACTCACAAGAAGGACCACCACTCGCGCCGCGGGCTGCTCAAGCTCGTCGGCCAGAGGCGCCGTCTGCTCGATTACCTGAAGAAGTCGAGCGTCGAGCGTTACCGCACCGTCGTCACGTCGCTGAACCTACGCAAGTAGGGTTCGGCGGCGTTACGCCAATTTTCCGGGAGCGGGTCACCTAGGCTCTTCAACTTCGCTCTTTACGGTGCACGTCATGTCCGCCGTAAAGATCGAGGCTGAAGTCGTAGGTTGCTCGCCTCCGGCGTCGTACCGCACGTAGCGGTCGTCGCGCTTGGGAGCGCAACTACAATATGTTCGTACGTGAATCCGTGATGGTCGGGGGCAAGGCCCTCACCTTCGAGACGGGGCGGCTCGCGAAGCAGGCCCACGGCTCCATCCTCGTCAGCTACGGCGACAGTGTCGTGCTGGTCACGGCTGTCTCCTCCGAGGAGCGGCCGGGTCTCGATTTCTTTCCTCTGACCTGTGAGTACGTCGAAAAGACGTACGCCGCCGGCAAGATCCCGGGCGGCTTTTTCAAGCGTGAAGGCCGCCTGCGCGACGCCGAGGTGCTCTCCTCGCGTCTGATGGATCGGCCGCTCCGTCCCTTGTTCCCCGATGGCTACAAGAAGGACACGCAGATCATCGCCACCGTGCTCTCGTCGGACAAAGAGAACCCGACGGACGTGCTGGCCCTGAGCGGCGCCAGCGCCGCGCTGTCGATCTCCGACATCCCGTGGGACGGTCCCATCGCCGGCGTGCGCGTGTCGCGCGTGGACGGCGAGCTCGTGGCTTTCCCGACCTTCGAGCAGAGCGCACGCGCCGACATCGACCTCGTGGTCGCTGCCAGCAAGGACGCGATCGTGATGGTCGAGGGCGGCGCCGACGAGGCGACCGAGAAGGAGATCATCGACGCGCTGATGTTCGCGCATCAGCAGGCGCAGATCATCATCGAGCTGATCGAGAAGCTGAAGGCCGCGGTGGGCAAGCCCAAGCGCGAGTTCAGCGTGCCCAAGCTCGACCAGGCGGTGGCGCAGAAGATCAGCGAGCTCAGCGACGCCGACTTCCGCCAGGCTTGCGTCGTGCGCGAGAAGAAGGCGCGCTACGAGGCCTACTCCGGCATCAAGAAGAAGGTGGTCGAGGCGCTCGGCGCACAGCTCGGACCCGAGGGTTACGCGGCGGTCGAGAAGCTCGTGAAGGGCGAGATCGAGGAGCGCAAGAGCTACGTCGTGCGCAAGATGGTGCTGGAAGAAGGCACCCGCATCGACGGCCGCGACAGCAAGACGATCCGCCCGATCAGCTGCGAGGTTTCGCTGCTCCCGCGCGTGCACGGCTCGGCGCTGTTCCAGCGCGGCGAGACGCAGGCCATCGTGGCCACCACGCTGGGCACCTCGAGCGACGAGCAGAAGATCGACGCGCTCACCGGCGAGAGCTGGAAGCGCTTCATGCTGCACTACAACTTCCCGCCCTTCTCCACCGGCGAGACCAAGCCGATGCGCGGCCCCGGCCGACGCGAGGTTGGTCACGGCGCTCTGGCCGAGCGCGCGGTGTCGCGCCTGATCCCCAGCCACGAGGACTTCCCGTACACGATCCGCATCGTCAGCGAGACCCTCGAGTCGAACGGCTCGAGCTCGATGGCGAGCGTGTGCGGCGCGACGCTCAGCCTGATGGACTGCGGCGTGCCGATCCGCCGCCCGGTGGCCGGCATCGCCATGGGCCTGATCGCCGAGGGCGACAAGGTGGCCGTGCTGAGCGACATCCTCGGCGACGAGGATCACCTCGGCGACATGGACTTCAAGGTCTGCGGCACCGAGAAGGGCATCACCGCCATCCAGATGGACATCAAGATCGCGGGCCTCAGCCGCGCCATCCTGGAGCGCGCCCTCGACCAGGCGCGTGACGGCCGCCTGCACATCCTGGGCAAGATGATGGAGACCCTCTCCAGCGTTCGCCCCGAAATCAATCGCTGGGCGCCGCGTATCACGACGCTCAAGGTCAAGCCCGACCAGATCCGCATCATCATCGGACCCGGTGGCAAGACCATCAAGGGCATCATCGACCAGACTGGCTGCACGATCGACGTCGAGGACGACGGCACGGTCAACGTCGCCAGCGCCGACTCGGACGCCGTGAAGCGCGCGATCAGCATCATCGAGGGCCTGACGGCGGAGCCCGAGGTGGGCAAGGTCTACCGCGGCACCGTGCGGCGCCTGGTCGACTTCGGCGCCTTCGTCGAGATCCTGCCCAACAACGAGGCGCTCTTGCACGTCTCCGAGTTCGCGCACGAACGCGTCGAGAACCCCGCGGACGTGCTGAACGAGGGCGACGAGGTCGACGTCAAGGTGATCAGCGTCGAGCGTGACGGCAAGATCCGCCTCTCGCGCCGCGAGCTCCTCCCACTGCCCGAGGGTGAGGAGGGCGAGCGCGCCAAGGAGCGCATCGCTCGTGCCCGCGAGGCGGGGCCGAGCGGCGGCCGTGGCGGCCCGCGCGGCGGCGGCGGTGGTGGTGATCGTGGCGGCCGTGACCGCGGTCCGCGTGATCGCGATCGTCGCGATCGCGGTTCGCGTCCGCGCTGAAGCGAAGCTCTCGCCAAAAACGGAAACGGCGCGCTCACCAGGCGCGCCGTTTCTCGTTTGTGGCAATACGACTACTTGGGCGGCTCGCAGGCGCCGCAGTCGAGTACGTTGCCGCAGCCGTCGTTGGTGAAGCCGCAGCTCGCACCGGCGTCTTCGCAGCTGACCGGGACGCACGGCGGGGGACCGGGCGGGTCGACGCCGACGCACGCGCCGAGATCGAACAGCATGTAGAGCAGCACCTTTTCCTGATCGGTGAGATCGCCGCCGCAGTGCTCGGGGAACACGGCGTCGCCCGAGGCGTTGGTGTTGACGTGGAAGCCGCTGTAGGCGAGACGTCCGCAGACAGCCTCGTCGGGCGCTCCGTACGGCGTGTTGAAGGAGAACTGCTGCACGCGAGCGTACTCGTTCTCGCAGTCCTGGCCGTCGCAGTGCACGAATTGCTCGGTCGAGGGGCCCAGGCTGTTGGCCTGACTGCGCGGATCCGTGATGTCGAACTGATAGTCGGGACCGGTCGTGACGCCCTCGTTCACCATCCAGTCGGCGAAGTTGTCGATGCGTGGGCTGGCAGATGACTCACCCACCGAGATGAAGCCCGTGCCGTCGTTGATCGAGGGGTTGATCCCGACGGCGTCGGTCTCCCAGGTGGCGGCGGCGGCGAGCCCCGTCGTCAGCGCGTCGGCCTCGCTGTAGGCCTGGTCACCGTTCTCGTGCAGCCAGCTGAAGGAGAGGTGGCTGGCGAACACGCGTCCGCCGCGGTTCAGGTAGTCGAGCACGTTCGCACCCCAGTCGTCGCGCTGGCTGAAGTCCGAATCCCAATCGCCGCCCTCGCAGTCGGCCACGACGATGTCGTAACCCAGCATACGCGCCGAGTCGGAATAGAACTCGGAGTCTTGCGGCGTGTCGGTGTCGATCACGGCGCCGCCCGGGTCGCCATCGCCGTCACCGCCGCCGCGGTAGAGGTGAATGCGCTCGGCCGCGCTGCCGTCCGTGCCGGGGTTGCCGAACTCGGCGTCGGCGAGGCCCATCTTCGAGAAGACGCACTCGATGGCATCGATCGAGCCCGTGGTGATCGCGATGTGCGGGATGTTCACCGCCAGGCCGTCGCTCATGTCGCGCGGCAACCGGGTCGGGCTGTCCGGCAGCGTGGTCGGCAAGCTGTTCGTGGCGCAGGCACCATCGTCGGGCACGGTGAGGGTGACGGCGCGACGGAACTTGCCGGCCTTCACCACCAGCAAGAACTCCGTGCCCACGGGGATGTTGCCTTCGATCTCCCAGTGACCGGTGGCGTCAGTTACTGCGCCGGCGAGCACCGGTCCCAGATCCTGATCCTCGCAGCGATCGCAGCTCGTGCCGTCCGCGGGAATGCCCGTCGGGATCGCGGGCAAGTCGTCCACGGCGTTGTTACGCAGGATGTACACGATGGCGTTCGGCACGCCGACCTGGTTGGCCGTGTCGTCGTCCGCTCGGCCCGGGCTCACCACGCGACCCTCGAGTCGCGTCTGCTGGGGCTCGCTGCTGCAGTCCGGGATCGCCCCGCACACCTCGCAGCTGCCCGCACCGCCGGCGACGCATTCGGTGGGGCTGTCGATCCCACCCACGCAGGACTCGTCGGCCGCGCAGGCGAGTCCCTCGTCGGCGCAGTCGATCATCTCGTGAGTGCAGGGGTCGACCGTGTAACCGCAGGCCCAGCCGAGCTTCTCGCAGCTCGTCGGCTCACAGTCGCCGGGGCCATCGCCGCCCAGGCCGATCACTGTCGTGCCGCCGGTCGCGGGGGTACCAGCGGTGGAAGACCCAGCGGTGCCGCCGATGCCACCCGGCGCGTCCTCTCCGCTATCGCCGGAACACGCAGAAAACACCCCCGCCAACACGCCCAAGAGCCAATATCGATAGTTCACGACCACTCATGCTAGCGCGGATCATCTGGCATGTATGGTTACGGCACAAAATTGCTGTGACAACGTGGTTGGCTGTAGGTCCCGGAAAATACTTACTTTTCGAACCTGCGAATGCGTTCGGAAGTCGGTGGATGTGAGGCGAGGTACTGAAACCCGCCCTCCGGGTCGCGCCCGCTCTGCCGCTGCAGCGAGCGGAGGATGTTCGCGAAGTGCACGTGCGGGATGCCGGCGTCGTCCATGTAGTGGAGCGAGAAGGTGTCGGCTTCGGTCTCGTGGTCACGGGAGTAGCGGGCCTGGGCGTACACGCCCGGCAATGAGGCGGACAGCGTCGTCAGCTGCGTGACGTCGCCGAGGTAGGCCGAGATCAAGAGCACCACGGTCGAGCTCTCGAGTGCCATGCGCAGGCTGTGCCGGTGATGAACGTGGCCGATCTCATGAGCGAGGACTGCCATGACCTCTTGATCGTTTTGCGCGAGCTCGGTGAGCTCGTCGGTCACGATCACCGTCCCGTCGGGGAGCGCAAAGGCGTTCGGCCCGATGCCGCGACGAAACACCAGCGAGAGCGGAAGGTCGGGATACTTCTGGCTCATGCCGGCGAACTCTCGCGAGAGCTCGTCCTGTCGCGTGCTGGGCAGGTGTGAAGGCTCGAGCAGCGTGCGGTCGAACACGGCCAGCGTGCCGCGGCCCAGGTCGTAAGCGAGGGCAGGCGGGATCGCTTCCGCCAGGCGCCGGGCCAGAAAGGGAATGCCCCAGTGCGCGGCGAGCACCATCACCGCGATCAACGCGATGGTTGCGCCCAGCGCGGCCCGCCAGCTCGACTCGAGGCCGTGGATCAGCCGCGAGTAGCGGCCTCGCCCGGCGCGACTCAGGAGCTCGTCGAGGGCGGGGTGGTCGTCGCTCTCGCACTTCGCGCCGTCAGGAAAGAAGACTGAGCGCGTGGTGTTGCCGAGACGAGGATCGATGCGGACCTGGTCCAGCGCATGCGCGAGCGGCTGCGCGAGGCCGTGGACGTGGAGCAGGCCACGTTCGTCGAGCGAGAGCTCTACCGGGAATGCCTGCGACGTGACGCCGTCGTAGTAGGTGGCAGCCAGGCGGGTCATACGCCGATGCCGACGTCGAAGTCGCCCAGGTCGGACAACCCTTCGCCGACGGCGTTGGTCTGGTCGTCCAGCAGCTTGGCGGCGCTCAAGCTACCGAAGGCGAGCAAGGTGAGGCGGCTCGCCCGGTACTGGGCCAGGCGGATCTTGGCCCACGGGATCAAGAGCCCCAAGCTCACGACGATGGCCAGGGCGTTGACCGCGTAGAGCTTGAGCACGTCCACGCCGCGCTGATCACAGGCGAGCTCGTGCTGGCCGATGCGTGTGCCGCCGTAGAGCAGGTTCGAGAGCTTGGCGCGCAAGAAGGCGCCGGGGATGAGCAGGTAGGCGTAGATGAAGACCGTGAGCGGCACCATTAGCGACGACATCGCTCCGGGATTCCCGGGGTCGGCCGCGGCGGCGATCACGCCGAAGAGGACGAGATATGCGGGCAGCGTCATGGCCAGGGCGAGCAGGTAGGCGCGGTAGTAGTCGCCCGACTTCGAAACCCAGGTGAACTGCTGATCGCCGTAGTAATGACGCCACACGGCGAAGCTGGTCAATCGCCACTGCACGTAGGGATAAGCCAGACCGCACGTAAACACGTG
>DATLIL010000538.1:0-3393 GCA_035539475.1 Polyangiaceae bacterium | reverse complement strand
GGCGGCGCGACAGGCACTGTCGTGGGCGGTGTGTTCACCCAATCCAAGGTCAGTAGCGACCCGGGCGCCCATTGCATTCGAGCTATGCACCGTTGGCGGAGCGCGATAGGGCTCCGCGGAACGATGAGGCTCGGTAAGGCGAAAACACTCAGGTCGTCAGCGTGACTTTGCTGAGACCGCGCGGCTTGTCGGGGTTCTGGCCGTGGGCGGCGGCGAGCGCGCCGGCCCAGAGCTGACCGGGGCCGACGGCGACGATGGGCGAGAGCCACTCGGGCATGTTCGCGGGCAGGCGGATGCGAGCCTGAGCGCGAGAGAGCACGTCGTCGCGGTCGGAGATGGCAGCGACGCGAGCGCCGCGGTCGGCGAGGAGCTCGAGCAGCTTGGGCACGTCTCGCTGCGTCTCGCCGGTGGGAGCGACGAGGATGACGGGGAAGTCGCGATCGATCATCGCCACGGGCCCGTGCAGGAGATCGGCGGTCGAGTAGGGCTCGGCGATGAGGTAGCTCGTCTCCTTGATCTTGAGCGCGACCTCGAAGGCGGTGGAGTAATTGAAGCCGCGACCGATGACGACGAACTTCTGGGCGTCGGCAAAGTCGCGGGCGGGCGCGACCAGATCGCTGTTCTGAGCGAGGGCCCGGCGCATCAGCTCGGGCGTGGTCAGGAGCTCCTCCTGGTGCTGGCTGTTGCCGCTCAGCGCGGTGCTGAGCATGGCCATGGCGAACAGCTCGGCCGTGTACGTTTTTGTCGCAGCGACGGCCTTTTCTTCACCGGCCAGCAGCGGAATTGTACAAGTCGAGGCCTGCGCGAGAGGCGAGCTCGGGTCGTTGGTGAGCGCCAGCGTCAGCGCGCCCTGGCGTTTTCCCTCGTCCAGAACGCTGACGATGTCCGGCGACTGGCCCGACTGGCTGATGCCGATGACCAGTGCCCGCTTCATGTTGGGCGGCGCGCCGTAGAGCGTGAACAGCGACGGCACTGCCAGACCGACACCCAGGCGGTTGTGCGCGCCGAGCAGGTACTGGCCGTAGCGAGCGGCGTTGTCCGAGCTGCCGCGGGCTGCGATCAGGACCCATTCCGGAGCGAACTCGCGGATGGCGGCGGCAGCGCTTTCGACGCTCTCTTTACCCTGGTTCAGCAGGCGTTCGAACACTGCCGGCTGCTCCGAGATTTCGCGCAGGAAGTGGCTCGTTTGGATCATGGCGCTGGCGGGCGAGGGGGACGACGCGTGAGTCGAAATGGTCACGCCTTTGGGTATATCAACCTAGCGAAGAGCCTGCGTCAAAAACCCGCGGGCGGCGACCAAACGGTCATCCGAATGAGCAGATTGGTACAGAGCCGTTGCCGGGGCCACTGTTAACGTCCAATGAAGCCCCAGCATCCTCCGCGGAAAACAACGGCATGTCTCGTCTCGAACTGCTCCTGCCCGTTCCCAAGCGCCTGACCTCGCTCGGTGGTCGCCTGGTCCTCCCCACCGAGCTCAGCGTGCGTCTGATCGGCGCCACCACCCTGCCGGCGCTCGACCGCCTGGAGCAGACGCTCGAGAAGCGGGGCCTCACGCCGGTGCCGGCTCACAGCGGCGAGCAGGCGACGATCGAGCTCATGCTCGGCGGCAGCGGCGAGCCCCAGAGCTACCGCCTGCGCGCTGACGCCGGCCGCGTGCGCATCGAGGCGCCCGACGCCGCGGGGCTCTTCTACGGCGTGTGCACGCTCGAGCAGCTGATCGAGATCTCCGCCAACGGCGACGGCCGTGCGCGCGTGCCCGCCGTGTCGATCGAGGACGCGCCCGATTTCGGTCAGCGCGGCGTCATGCTCGACGTCAGCCGCGACAAGGTGCCGACGATGCAGACGCTGTTCGATCTGGTCGAGCGTCTGGCGAGCGTGAAGATCAACCAGCTCCAGCTCTACGTGGAGCACACCTTCGCTTATGCCGGTCACGAGAACGTGTGGCGCGAGTCGAGCCCGTTCACCAGCGAAGAGATGAAGGCGCTCGACGCCTTCTGTCGCGAACGCCACATCGAGCTCGTGCCGAACCAGAATAGCTTCGGTCACATGCACCGCTGGCTGGTGCACGAGCCGTATCGCAGTCTGGCGGAGTGCCCCGAGGGCTTCGAGCACCCCTGGAACCCGACCAAGGAACCGTACAGCCTGTGTGCCGTCGATCCGAAGAGCCTCGAGCTGGTCGGCGATCTCTACGATCAGCTGCTACCGAACTTCTCGAGCTCGCTCTTCAACGTGGGCTGTGACGAGACCATCGATCTCGGGCTTGGCCGCTCGAAAGAGGCCTGCGAGAGCCAGGGCACCGAGCGCGTGTACCTCGATTACCTGCAGAAGATTCACGGCCTGGTGCGCGAGCGCGGCCGGCGCATGCAGTTCTGGGGCGACATCATCATCAAGCGCCCCGAGCTGATCCCGGAGCTGCCCGCCGACGCCATCGCGATGGAGTGGGGCTACGAAAAGGACCACCCCTTCGCCGAGCACCTCGAGAAGTTCTCCTCCGCCGGACTGGAGTTCTACGTCTGCCCGGGAACGAGCAGCTGGAACAGCATCGCCGGTCGCACGCACAACGCGCTCGGCAACATCAAGAACGCCATTCGTACCGGGCTCGAGCACGGCGCCTCGGGCGTGCTCAACACGGACTGGGGCGACAACGGCCACCTGCAGCCGCTCTGCGTCAGCTACCTCGGGCTGCTCGCCGGCGCGGCGCTGTCGTGGAACGCGGCCAGCAACGTCGACGAGCGTGACCTGATGGGCGATCTGCTCGACCTGCACTGCTTCGGTGACAAGAGCGGCAAGCTCGGTCGCCTGGCGTACGACCTCGGCAACGCCTACCGCGACGTCGGCACCGAGCCGCACAACAACTCGGCGCTGTTCATGCTGCTGATGGCCGGCGACAAGACCGACGCCTTCGAGGGCCTGAGCCCCGAGGCGCTGGCGCGCGCCCGGAGCCGCGTGACGGAGATCAAGCAGGAGCTCGAACGCCCTGATCGGCAGAACGGTGAGGTCCAGCGTGGCCGCGCCGAGCTGCACTGGGCAGCGCGCATGCTCGAGTTCTGCTGCGACCTCGGCCAGGCGCGGCTCGACGGCGAGGCCGTACGCCCGCTGGCAGAAATCGAGGGCGGGCGCCGCGCGGCGCTGGCCCACGAGCTCGGCGCTCTGATCGAGGAACACCGCAAGCTCTGGCTCGGCCGTAACAGGCCCGGCGGTCTCGCGGACTCGGTCGCGCGCCTCGAGCGCACGCGGGTCGCGCTCGCGCCTGATCCGAACTGAGACGGCTCCTGTATAGTGTCGGCGCCCCAAATCGACGGTCGCGATTCGCGACCGTCCGATTTGGCCTTTCTCGTCGGGGAGTCTCGCGACTCCCCGCCCCGCGGAAGTGAATTCCGCGGGGCCCCACCC
>DATLIL010000537.1:0-11369 GCA_035539475.1 Polyangiaceae bacterium | reverse complement strand
GCCGAGTTTCCTACGTGCAGCGTCCTGCGTCCCTGTCTTTGCGTTGAACAAACCGCGCCTGGCCTCGCCAGTTTGTCATGACTCGTGTCTCTGATTTCGATCGAGATCTGGTCTTCCAAGATCCTCGAACTCGTCGCGGCTCGACCGCTGACGCGGCCTCGCGTTTGCTCTCTTTTGCGGGGTTGCCCCACTGGCTCGGCCCGCTGACGCGGGACCTCGCTAGCGCTTGCGCTTCGGCTTGCGGCCCTTGGGGGCCTGAGCCTTGGGCGGGACCGAGTTGGTCTTGACGCGGCGGTCGAGCTTTTCTTTCCGCTTCTGTTCCTTGACGCGCCGCCTGGCGTCGCGCTGGTGCGGTGCACGCGTGCTGTCCACCGCGCGCTCGCTCCGTCCGCGCCGCCCCGGCCCGCTCTCGAGCTTGCGCAGCACGGCCTCTGGCACGACGCGACGGCCGTACACGGAGCGGCGCAGCACGGCGACGTCGTCGATGGTGACCAGCATGCGATCGCCGAGCTCCACGCGATCACCGGAGCGCAGTCCGACCACGCTGACCTCGTCTTCGGCCAGCTCGTAGTGGTCGGGGCCGAGCGCCTCGAACTTCACCGCCACATCGACGTACGGCTGATCGAGCGCTACGTAGACGCCGGTACCCGACGCTCCCGTGACCGTGCCCTCGTAGGTCTCGCCCACGCGGTCCAGCATGAGCAGGCAGCGGTAGAGGTCCACCACCTCGCGCTCGATGTCCATGGCGGCGCGCTCGCGGGTGCTCGAGAGCGTGGCGTTCTCGGCCAGCTCGCCGAGCTCGGCGGCGCTCGATTTCGCCTTGCCGCCGCGGAGCAGGTGCTTCACCGCGCGATGCACCTGGACGTCGGGATAGCGACGGATGGGGGAGGTGAAGTGCAGGTACGCCTCCGAAGCCAGGCCGAAGTGGCCGATGTTGGAGGTGTCGTAAGTGGCCTGCTTGAGCGAGCGCAGGAGCAGCATCTCGAGCACGTTCTTGCGCGGGTGCTTCTGGATCTTCGTCAGCCAGCGCGACAGGCCACCCGGCTCCTCGAGCACCGACGGGTCGAACTCGACGCCGAGCTTCTCGGCTACCGTCGTCAGGCGCGACAGCTTTTCGGGGTCGGGACGGCCGTGCACGCGGTAGATGGCCGGACTCTGGCGCTCACCGAGGAAGCGCGCCACGAGCTCGTTGGCCAGCAGCATCAGCTCCTCGACCATGGCGTAGGCCCGCTTCACACCGGGATCCTGCGCGCGGCGCACGACATCGCTCGGACCGCCTGTTTTCGGGTCGATCAGCACGCGCGCTTCGGGCAAATCGAGGTCGAGTGCTCCGCGCTGCATGCGGCGGCGGCGCAGCTTGCGCGCGAGGTCGTCCAGAACCTTGAGGTCCTTCTTGAAGGCCTCCGCGGGCGCGCTGCGCGGCGGAGTCTCGGTGAAGCCGAGCGCGCGCGCTACGCCGCCGTAGGTCAGCATGGCCTGCGAGCGCATCACGCCTTCGACCACCTCGTAGTGCTCGACCAGGCCGTCGGCGTCGAGGTCGGCGATCACGGCCAGCGTCAACCGCTCCTGCTCTGCGAGAAGTGAGCAGAGGTCGGCCGCCAGCGCTGCGGGCAGCATGGGGATGGCGCGATCGGGAAGATAGATGGTGCAGCCGCGCACCTGCGCCTCGGCGTCCAGCGCCGAGCCGGGCTGGACGTACTCGCTGACGTCGGCGATGGCGATGTACGCGCGGTAGCCGCTGCCACGCTTCTCCACCCAGATCGCGTCATCGTGATCGCGCGCGTCTTCCGGGTCGATGGTGGGCAGCGGCACGCTGCGCAGATCGCGACGACCCTCCAGCGTGGTGCGCTGGATGCGGGCCGCCATGGCCTCTGCCTCGCGCACGGCGGTATCGGAGTGCTGCTCCTCGACCTGCTCGCGCACCAGGATTTTGGCCACTTCGACGTTCGGATCGCCCTGCGGCCCGAGCACGCTGACGAGCTCGCCGTCAGGGTTCTCGTCCGGGAATTCGGGGAAGCGGGTGATCTTCACGACCGCCGCCTCGCCGTCCTTGGCGTCCTTGAAGTCCTTGGGCAGTCCGGCGATGACGATGGGGCCGCGGATACGCGAGTCGTCCGGCTCGAGCCACACGCTGCGCCCTCGCTTGCGCAGCACGCCAGCGACGCGCGGGTTGCGGCGCTTGACGATGCGGCCGATGCGACCCTCGACGCCGCGGCTAGAACGGTTGACGACGACGACCTCGACGCGATCGCCGTGAAGCGCCGGACCGATCGCCTCGGGCGCGACGTAGACGTCTTCGTGCCCGGCCGCGGTGACGAAGCCGAAGCCGCGCGGGTTCAGCGACAGCACACCCTCCCAGGCGTCGCGGGGCGCCTCGACCTTGGCCGTCGGTGCAGCGTAGCGGTGGCCGGTGAGGCGCTTGAGCACCGCCTTCTCGCTGAGGTCGTCGAGGAACCTTACGAGGCGCGTGTAGGCCCCCTGGGCGACGTTGCAGCGCGTGGCGAGCTCGCCGGCGTGCAGGGGCCGCCCAGCCTCGACCAGGCATTCCAGAATCTCCGTGCGAGTGGGCAGGCCGCGGGCCATATGGCGGCGGTTCATAGCGCAGCCCTGGTGCTTTGGGTATAGACGGCCGTGGCCTTGGTTTCCGCCCTGAATCTGATTCGAGCTGCCGCCGTGGTCGCGCTGGCTTCCAGCGGGGCGCTGTTCGTGGATTACACGGGAACCGACCCGGCGTACTGCACGGCCGGAACGGGCTGCGCCGCCATCCGCCATTCCGGCTGGGGATACGTCCCCGTCGCCAATACCGGCATCGCCGTGCCGGTCATCGGGGCCATCGCCTTCACCCTGCTCCTGGCGGTCACCCTCCTGCCCAGCGAGACCTGGCGCCACCGCCTCTCCACCGCGGGCGGCTTCGTGGCCGCTGTGATCGGCGTGGCGCTGATCGCGATCCAAGCGCAGGTGATCGGAGCCTTCTGTTCGCTTTGCCTGATCACGGACGGGGCGGCGATCGTCGCCGGGGCCGGCGCCATCTTGCTGCTCAAGCAGCGCGGCGGCGGCGAGCCCCTGGAGACCTGGGCCTGGGCGCTGCTCGGCGCAGTCGCCTTCGGCTCGACCTGGCTCTGGCCCAAGGTGCGCCCGCTCCCCGACGTGCCTGCCGCGGTCAAGCAGCACTACCAGGCCGGTAAGATCAACGTCGTCGAGTTCGCCGACTTCGAGTGCCCCTTCTGCCGCCGCTTGCACGACACACTGAAGAAGCTGAACAAGGAATACGCCGGTCGTGTGCACTTCGTGCGGCTCAACATGCCGCTCTTGTCGCACCCGAACGCGCGCGACGCAGCGCGTGCCTACGTCTGCGCTGACGAGCAGGGCAAGGGTGAGCCGTTCGGCGATCTGCTGTTCGAAGAAGAGCTCTTCAGCCACTCCGCGCAGCGTGAAGCCGCGGCGAAGCTCGGCGTCGACGCCGCGCGCTTCGAGGCTTGCCTGCGTGCTCCCGAGACAGACAAGCGCATCGATCGCGAGGCGAAGATCCTACGCGACACGGGCTTCGAAGGCTTGCCGACGACGTTCATCGGCGCCAAAAAGATCGTCGGCGCTCAGGCCGAAGAGTACTTCCGTGCTGCCTATGAACACGAGGCGCGCGGCCTTGGAAACAGCGGGATCCCCTGGTTCGTCTACGTGTTCGTGTCGCTGGGGGTCGCAGGTGGGGTCGTGTGGTTCGGCCGGCGAGCACGTAGCGCGAGCGCCTGAGCAGCGCCGGCGCACGCCAGGACCTCTGTGGTTCCCGTGCTACAATCGCCTATGGCAAGCGACAATTTCGAAGCAGTCGGCGCGGTTCCCGTCGAGGTCTTCCGCGCGCTGCCGAAGACGGACCTGCATGTCCACCTCGACGGTTCCCTGCGCCTGGAGACCATCCTCGAGCTAGCGCGAGCGGGAAACATCGAGCTGCCCGCCAACGACCTCGAAGGACTGAAGAACGCCATCGGCTGCGGCAACCATTTCGGTTCGCTGGTCGAGTATCTGCGCGGCTTCGACATCACCCTGCGCGTGATGCAAACCGAGGAGTCCCTCGAGCGCATCGCCTTCGAGCTCGCCGAGGACGCCCACCGCGAGAACGTGCGTTACATGGAAGTGCGCTATGCGCCGATGCTGCACACCCGACGCGGCCTGAAGCTGACGCTCGTGGTGGAGGCGGTGCTGGCGGGCCTGCGGCGCGCGCGAGAGACGTTCGGCATCAAGGCCAACGTCATCATCTGCGGCATTCGCAACATTTCGCCGGAATCCTCGCTGGAAATGGCCGAGCTCGCGGTGGCCTACAAGGGCCGCGGCGTCGTCGGGTTCGACCTGGCCGGTGCTGAAGCGGACTTTCCGCCCAAGCATCACCGCCAGGCGTTCCAGCTGGTGCGTGACAACAACATCAACTGCACCATCCACGCCGGTGAAGCCTACGGCCCCGAGAGCATCGCCCAGGCCATGCACGTCTGCGGCGCCCACCGCATCGGCCACGGCTGCCGCTTGATCGAGGACGGCGACCTCCTGCACTACGTCAACGACCACCGCGTTCCGCTCGAGTGCTGCCCGTCGAGCAACGTGCAGACGGGCGCGGTCAAGGACCTACGTTCTCACCCGCTCAAGCTCTACTTCGACCTCGGCGTGCGCGTCACCATCAACACGGACAACCGCCTGATCACCGACACCACGGTGTCCAAGGAGCTCTACCTCGCGCATCGTGAGATGGGCATCCCGTTCCGCGAGATCAAGGCCATCATCGTGGCCGGTTTCAAGTCGAGCTTCCAGCCGTTCCACGAAAAGCAGTTCATGCTGCGCAAGGTGGTGGCGGAGCTCGATCGCTACGACGACGACGGCCAGCTCAAGACTCCGTCCGGAGTCACCACCGAACGCCCCCTGCGCCAGCGCGGTAGCGCCCTGATCGCCGACGCCGAGTAATCGCGGTTAGAACTGAATGCCGGCGCGGACGTCGGTCTGGAGGTGCTTTTCCAGCTCCTCGATCGCCTTCTCGACCGCTCCACCCTCGTCGGGGTAGCGCACCAAGAAACGCACGAACAGATCACCGTGTTCGTTCTTGCGCTGCACGCCCTTGCCCTTGAGGCGCGCCACCTGTCCGCTCTGCGCTCGCTTCGGAACACTGAGCGTGACCGGACCATCGGGCGTGGGAACGCGGACCTTGGCACCGTGGTACGCCTCGCTGATCGTGACCGGCAGATCCAAGTAGAGGTCGATGCCTTCACGATCGAAGAACTGGTGGGGTTGAACGCGGATCGTGAGCAGCAGGTCGCCAGGGGGACCGCCGAAGGGCCCGGGCTGGCCGTGACCGGGGATGCGCACCTTGTCGCCGTCGCCGGCGCCGGCAGGGACCCGCACCGTGACCTCGTCGCTGCCGTCTTGTAGCCGTAGGCGGAGCTCGGCACCCTTGATCGCGGAGACGAAGTCGATCGTGACTTCGCTGGCAACGTCGGAACCCTTCATCGTGGCGCCACCGCCGCCGGGCCCACGCCGGCCGCGTCCGCCGAAAAGGTCGCCGAAAAGGTCGCCGAAGCCCCCTGGGCCAGCTTCCCCGCCGAAAAGGTCCTCGACGTTCACGCCGCCGGCGCGTGCTCTTGCCCGGCCCCCGCCGAAGCCGGAGCGGTAGGCCCGAGCCGCCTGAACGTCGAAGCCCTCACGCAGCCCCTCCTCCCCGAACTCGTCGTAGATCTTCCGCTTCTCCTGGTCGCCCAGCACCTGATGGGCGCGATTGACGTTCTTGAAGCGGGCCTCGGCCTGCTCGTCTCCCGGGTTCTTGTCCGGGTGGAGCTGTGCCGCGAGCTTGCGATACGCCTTCTTGATGTCGTCCGGACTGGCGTCGCGGGAAACTCCGAGCTCGCTGTACAGGTCCGGGGGCATAAGCCGGCAACCTAAGCGCGCCAGGTGACTCGAGCAAGGGCGGGTCTGCGCGAAAACTCTCAGGCGACGCGGCAGCTGACGACCACGGAATCGGTGTAGCGATCGGCCGGATGGTCGCTGAAATCGGCTGTAAATTCGAGGTCGGCGAAGCCGTTGTAGTGGAGGAGGGCCTCCATCTCGCGGGGGAAGAACTGGCGGTGCGTGAGCGGCACCGTGAGACCCTCCGAGCCGTCTTCGGGGCTGAACGTCATGCGCACCAGCAACACCTGCCGGTACGGGTCGTACTCGAAGCGCTCGCTGTAGCGGCAGAGCTTGCCCGTGCTCGGATGGCGGATGCGCGGCGCGCCGTAGTTCTTTTCGGGGTCGCGCGCGAGGTCGGCCGGCTGCGGCAGCGAAAAATCGAAGACGAAGCGACCTTCCGGGGCGAGATGCTCGCGCACGCGAGCGAAGAACTGCTCGATGTCGCTGCGCTCGTAGAGGTGCAGGATGCAGTTGAACGGCGCGATCACCAGAGGAAAGCGCCGACCGAGCTCCAGCTTGCGCATGTCGCCGTGCTGAAAAGCCACCCGGGCGCGAACCTGCTTCGGTTCCTTCTCTAAACGCGCCTCGAGGTCATCGAGCATGGCGCGCGAGAGATCGACACCGAACACCTCGATGCCCGCTTTCGCGATCGGCAACGCCACCCGGCCGTTGCCCACGCCGTACTCGAGCACGGGGCCGCGCGCGTGCCGGCTCAGCCGTACGTAGTAGTCGACGTCTTGGCGTCGATCCTTGTACGTCTTCGTGTAGTACGCGGGGTCGAGGTAGTGCGCGAGCGCGCCTTCGTCACCCGCTCGCCCGAGCTCGTCGATGTCGTCAGAGAAAGGTGCGGGCTTCTTGGCCACGCGCCAGCTCAGACGATCGTGCGGGCGAGCTCGCTGATGTACTCCTGCACGACCTCGGCGGAGTCACGATGAAAGCGAACCTTGCCGGCCGCGATTTCACGCAGGCTGACGACAGGCGCCTTGTTCTTGGCGTTCACCAGCGAGGGAGCGCCCTTCATCAGCTGCCGCGTGCGCGACGCCGCCAGCACGACGAGAGCGAAACGGTTCTCTTCCTGTTCGAGGCAATCTTCGACGGTGACGCGTGCCATAGGGGGAGCGGACTCTAGTCAGCGAACCCGGCCCGGGCAAGCTCGGTGGCCGAAGTGAGTCTCGAAAGCCACGGGCCAGTGGAAGGGGAGCCACGACAGGAGCAACATAAGAACAATGAATTCATATGGTTAGGATCTGGCCTCGGGGTTGCTGATGGGGTGGGCGGAGGTCCTGACTCAATGTTCTCGAAGCCATCGTCCGCCGTTGTCCTGCTCCTGTCCCTGTCCGTCGCCGCCTGCAATTCACCCGGCGCGCAACCGCCGGCGCCGGCCTCCAAGCCGGTCGTCACCGTGGCCAAGACTCCCCCGGCGGTAGTCACCACCGCGGCGGTTCAACCGATCGCCGCCGCCGTGGCTCCCGCACCCGTCGCTCCGCCGGCGACGAGCACCAGCAAGCCGACGGGAATCAGCGTGAAGCGCTTCGTGGTGGCGTCGGCCGTGGAGAATCGCGAGCCGCTGCGGGTCGAGACCGTCGCGCTCGGCGAGCTCCCGCTGTTCGCCTTCGCGGAGCTCGCCAACGCGGGTGAGGCCGACAAGATCATGATCACCTTCGAGCTCGAAGGCTCGCCCGAGAGCGTGGGTCACGTCGAGCTCGCCGTACCGGCGGAGACGCAGCGCTGGCGCACCTGGGGCAAGACGAACCTGATCGGCAAGCCCGGTCGCTGGAGCGCGGTGCTGCGCGATCAGAGCGGCAAGGAGCTGGCGCGTACGCCGTTCGAGGTGACCAGGTTGACGAGCGAGGGCGACGGCCGCAAGGCTCCGGAGTCATGAAGCTGCTCACCAGCCCGACCAGCCCGTTTGGCCGAAAAGTTCGCATCGCGCTGCTCGAGAAGCACCTCGCGCACGAGGTGGCGAACCCCTGGTCAGCGCAGGCCGGGCTGGTGCTCGACCGTCACAATCCGCTCGGCAAGGTGCCCGCGCTCATTCTCGACGATGACACCACGCTGTTCGACTCGGTGGTCATCGTCGAATACGTCGACACGCTGGCGGACGCGCCACGACTGATCCCCACGGAGCCGCGCGAGCGCGCGCTGGTCAGGCGCTGGGAAGCCCTGGCTGACGGCATGATGGAGTCGACGGTGTCGATCATGCTCGAAGGTCGCAGGCCGGAAGCGCAGCGCTCGGCCGAAGCGATCGCCAAGCAGCTCGGCAAGGTGAGGACGTCGCTCGCCTTTGCCGAACGCGAGCTCGGGGAGCGGAGCTTTGCTCACGGAGCGGCCTTCGGCCTGGCGGACGCGGCGCTGGTGAGCGCACTCGGTTACCTCGACCTGCGCCTGGCGAGCGAGCCCTGGCGCGAGCAGCATCCGGGGCTAGCTCGCTACGCGGCGGCGCTCGCAACGCGGCCGAGCGTCGCCGAAACGGTCCCACCAAGCTAGCCTGCCGCAATGCCGTTCGCCTACGTCGCCAAGCGGGCTCGGAGCTTCGCGGCCGCGATTGCGGGACTGCGCGTCCTGGCTGGTGAGAGTCACAGCAAGATCCACGCGCTCGCCACCGTGCTGGCCCTCGTCGCCGGTGGCGTCGCGAGGCTGACCTGCATCGAGTGGTGCGCGCTGGTCTTCGCCATTGCGCTGGTCTGGGTCGCCGAGGGGCTGAATACGGCGATCGAGAAACTCGCCGACGCGGCCGTGCCCGAGCGACACGAGCTCGTCGGAAAGGCCAAGGACGTGGCCGCGGCTGCGGTGCTGATCGCTGCGCTCGCGGCCCTGGCTGTCGGTGCGCTGCTGTTCGTGCCGCGACTCTTGCCGCGCTAACGCGCGCCGGACGCGAGGTTCCAGTCCATGGCGCCGTCGCGCTCTGCTTCGGGGCGCTCGAGCTGGAGCTCCACCATGGCGCGGTAGGTGCCTCGCTGTTTCATGAGCTCGGCGTGGCTGCCAAACTCACGGATCTTGCCGCGCTCGAGCACGACGATCAGGTCGGCGTCACGCACGGTGCTCAGACGATGCGCGATGACGAACGTCGTGCGGCCGTGCAAGAGCTCCTTCATGCTGGCCTGGATCAGGCGCTCGCTCTCCGAGTCGAGATTGCTGGTGGCCTCGTCGAGGATCAGGATGGCGGGATTGGCGAGCAGCGCGCGCGCGATGCTGAGGCGCTGGCGCTGGCCGCCGGAGAGCTTCACGCCGCGCTCGCCGACCAGCGTTTCATAGCCTTCTGGCAGACGTTCGATGAACTCCTCGGCGTTGGCGCGCCGGGCGGCGTCCCGGATCTCGGCATCGCTCGCCGCTGGCCTGCCATAGGCGATGTTGTCGCGCACGCTACCGTCGAAGAGGAACACCTCTTGCTGCACGATACCGAGCAGCGCGCGATAGCTCCGCAGCTTGATTTCGCGCACGTCGCGTCCGTTCAGCAGCAGGCGACCCGACGTCGGATCGTGGAAACGCGCCACCAGATCCGTGATCGTCGTCTTGCCGGCGCCACTCGGGCCGACCAGCGCCACCACCGAACCACCCGGCACCGTGAGCTCGAAGTCCTGGATCACCGGCATGCCCGCGCGATATTCGAACGAGAGACGCTCGAAGGTGAGCTCACGCACGGCGCCTGGCGCATCGACCGCCGTGGGTCGATCGGGCTTCTCTTCCGGCTTGTCGAGGACGTCGAAGACGCGCTCGAGGGCTGCCAGCCCACGCTGCGTCTCGCTGATCGAGTTCACGATCGACATCACCGGATCGAGCAAGCGCCAGAGATAACCCTGAAAGGCGACCAGGGTGCCGACCGTGGTCTGACCGCGGATCACGAGGTAGCCGCCGTAGCCGATGATGGTGACCTGCGTGATCGGCAGGATCAGATCCCAGACCAGCGCCAGGATGCGTTGCGTGCGCGTGGCGAGCAGCTGCTTCCGGATCACGGTGTGGTGACCGACGGCATAGGCCAGCTCCTCGCGTCTTTCGCGACGAAAGCCGCGCACGATGCGCAGGCCGTTGAGCGCCTCGCTGACGCGGCTGTCGATGTCCTGGCGATCCTGTCCCAGGCTCTTCCAGATCGCGCGGATGCGCCGCACCCACAGATTTTGCACGAACACGATCGGCGGCATGGCCAGCATGACCGCGGTCGCTATCTTCCAGTTGAGCGTGAAGATGATCGACAGCGTGGCCACGAGCCGTAGCGTGGACAGCAGGGGCGTGAGCAGGGCCTGCTGCAAGAGCCCGGTGGAGTTGTCGACGTCGCTCGACAGGCGCGTGATGATGCCGCCCGTCTTGAGCTCGTGAAGCTCGGCGAGCGGCAGGCGCAAGATACGGTTGAAGAGCCGGCTTCGCAGGCGAAACGAGAGCCGCGCCGTCAAGAGCTGCAGACGAAAGCTGCGCAGCAGGTTCAGCAGCGAATTCGCGGCGAACAGCAGCACCATGGCGCTGCAATAGAGCAAGAGCTGCTCGAGCCGCACTTCGGGCGGCAAGGCGTGGTTCAGCACCACGTGGTCGATCAGGTAGCGCGACACGAGCGGCCAGGTCATGTCCGCGCCGATCCCGAGCAGCCCGATCGTCACGATCAGCGCCAGCGCCCGGCGCTCGCGCAGGAGCCACGAGAGGTAACGACGCGAGTAGGTCTTGCGCTTCTCGCTCTCGCCGGCGGCAGCTGCTTCCCGGGCTTCTTTCTGCTTGCGGACGAAGTCCCGAAAGCGAAGCTTGGAGGTCGGTTCGAGCCGCGACATACCGAGCCTTTCGGCTTAGCATGGAAGTGTTTTGCAGCTACGCCCTGCCTGGCTGGTCCCCTTGCTCATCCTCGCGTCTTCACCCGCCGCGGCGGCTGGAAGTGTCGGTTTCGAGCTCGAGATCGGCCTCGCCCGCGGCCCTTTCCGCTACGAGGGCGCTACTGGGGAGGGCAATCGAGCGACAGCCGAGACCAACTTCGAGAGCCTGGCGCTCGGCGTCGGCGCCCACGGCGGCTTCGAGCTTTCAGCCGACTACTTCGTTGGCGTGCGGCTCGGCGCCGGCGTGTTGCCCACCCTCTCGGGCGGCGTGCAGTCGACACATTTCAACGGCGCCCTTCACGCGCGCGCCGAGCTTGCCGCCTGGCGTGCGCCCATCGACGAGCTGAATTTCGGTCTCGCCGGCGGCATCGGCACACTCGGGCTGGCCTACAGCGTGGACGAGGCCGCGATACCCGCCGACGTGCACTACGAGGACGAGGCGCTGTACGGCCCGGTCGGCGATATCTGGATCGCTCATCCATTTGGCCACGGCTGGTCGGTGGGAGCCGTTGCGGGCTTCGGCTGGCTCACCTCCGAACACGCCCGCTTCGCCATGTTTTCGGCCGCACTGCGCGTGAGCTACGACCCCTGGCAATCGCGCCGGTAGCGCAGCGCTACCACGCCCGACTCGAAGCGCTTCGTGTCGGCGAGCTCGAG
>DATLIL010000536.1:0-8325 GCA_035539475.1 Polyangiaceae bacterium | reverse complement strand
GTGCCGTCGCCGCCGGTGTTACCGGTGTTGCCGGAGCCGCCCTTGCCGGCGCTGCCGCCCTTACCCGAGGTGCCGCCGTCGCCGCCCTGGTTGCTGGTCGCGCCGCTGCCGGTCGGGCTATCGCCGTCCGAGTCGTCGCCGCAGCCGACTGCCAGGGGCAGCACGAAAATCGAGCTCAGTGCCAAGAGGTTGGTAATGCTTCGCATGAAGTCTTTCTCCTTCAGAGTTCGGCGAGCACTGTGGCCGCCGGTGGTGAAAGCTCCACGTCTGGAACGTGACATTTGGGTTAAGACCGTGGATTCAGTGCGAACGGCAAGACGAACGAGTTGCAGTTCGTTCAACAGGTTTCGTCTCAATACGTGTAAGCGGCAGAGATCGTGAAGGTGGCGCCCGGGTCGTAGCGGGTGATCAGGTACTCCTTCGGCTCGCGCGGGCCCGAACCGTCCGGATCCGGGCCGTCCTGCGTGAAACGCACCGGAGCGAACAGCAGGTTGCTGCCAGTTCCCTTCACCTCGAAATGCTCGCCGATGCCCTGTGAAACGCTCAGATCGACCACGTGCCGCGGCTGCTCGTAGACGTCCTCGAGCCCATTGGAGCCGACCTGAGCGACGCGCGGCCCGTACACGTTGTAGAGCAGGCGAGCCGAGGTCCGGCTCAGCTGGCGCGCGTAGTCGAGAGCCACGTTGACCACGTAGGGCGACTGATTGGAGAGCGGTCGCTCGGCGTTCGTGTTGATGCCGATCTGGTCCAGCAACACCTGCGACTTGACCAGGGTCAGGTTCGCCACCAGCGAGAAGTCGGTGAGCACGGGGCTGGCAAACTCCAGGCTCTTGCGCGCCTCGAGCTCGATACCGACCATGTCGGCGCTCTTGGCGTTCTGGTAGCTGAGCTCGGCACCGCCGCTCGTCGGAACCAGCACCTCTTCGATGGGGTCCACGAAGTGCTTGGCAAAGACGCTGAACGCCAGCACCTCGCGCAGCGTCGGGAAGTACTCGAAGCGCGCGTCGAGGTTCGTGATGTACGTGATGTCGAGGTCGGGATTACCGCGCACCTCGTAGCCGCCAAAGTACGGGATCTGCAGGTACGGAGCCATCTCGCGCAGCTGCGGGCGCGCGAGCGTGCGCGACGCGGCAAAGCGCGCGCCGGCCTGCTTCGTCGCCTTGAAGTGCACCGATGCGGCGGGCAGCACGTCCGTGGCGTCGATGCGAGACTCGATCGGCTCCGTGGGTAGCCACGGATTCACGGACTTGACGAAGAGCTCGGTGTCTTCGACGCGCGGGCCGACGACTAGCCGGACGTCCTTCATGACGTCCAGATCGGCCATCACATAGCCGGCGTAGACCTTGAGCCCCGCGGTGTACTCGTCGTTGTCGGTCGTGCCCTCCCTGAAACCGAGCACCGGCCCGATGTTGTCCGGCACGAACAGCTTGTCGGGGCAATCGAGCGGGTACGTGGTCCCGTCGCATTGCAAGAAGGCGCGCTGATCCGGCGTCAGGCGTCGCTGCGGCTCGAACACGAACAGGCGCGCGTTGAAGTCGCGCTCGCGGTCGGTGATCATACCGCCCAGCTTCACTTTCGCCGCGTCCTCTGCCTTCGAGAAGGGCTGAGTCCAGTCGATGCCTGCGGAGCGCGTGTTCTCGCTCTGGTTCGAGAACAGGTGCGAGCCGCTCTGCGGGCCCTGAGTGAAGAACCAGAAGGGCGGATCCCCGTCGTTCAGCGCGTAGAGCGTCGAGCGCGTGTCGGGCTGATCGCGACCGGCGCGCGAGAGCGAGCCGAACCAATCGAGCCTGGCGTTGAGCAAGCTCGGGAAATCGTGCTCACCGCGCAGCTGAGCCACGTCGAGCGAGCGGCTGACGTAGGACAAGCTCGTCGCGTGGCCTGGCCCGCTGATCGAGCCGCCATCGAAGTTGCCATGGATCTCCATGGCCTCGTCGTCAGCGAGCTGGCTGTGCAATCCCGTCAGGCTCAGGCGATGCTGCGGAGAGATCTCCCACGCCACCGATGCGAACGCGCCCCAGCGCACCTTGTCGATCGTGGTGTCGGCCTTGGCGTCGGTCAGCGGACGGAGCTCGCTGGTGCCCGGGGCTGGATTGCCGTAGATGCGCAGCACCTCGTCGCGCGTCGTTTCGTAGGAGCGCCCGTAGTTCAGCGCGACGATGGCGCCGAGCTTCTGCGACTCGCCGAGCTTGAACGCGTCACCGGCGACGATGCTCAGGCCGTGATTCGGCGGCATCGTCTCGGGCCTCGTCGTCATGTACGAGTTGACGTCCCGGCCGATGGCGAGGACCCCGTTCTGGCCCAGCTCTTGGCCGTTCACGACGGTGTCGTCGGCCACCAGGGCGTCCGGCACGGAGTCGGGCAACTGGCGCGTGCCTCCGTCGAAGCCGAGCCAGTCGGTGCTGCTGCCCTCGTAGCCGAGCCCCTCCTGGAACGTGGTCTCGGTGTTGAAGCCCGCGCTCAGGCTGACCTGGAACAGCGTCTCGCGCGGAAACTGCCGGGTGTAGATGCGAACCGAGCCACCGGCAAAGTCCGCCGGCATGTCCGGCGTGAAGCTCTTGGCGATCGTGATGCTGTCGATGATCAGCGACGGGAAGAGATCGAGCGGAACGGTGTTGCGATCCGGCTCGGGGCTGGGCAGCGGCGAGCCGTTGAGCGACGCGTTGGTGTAGCGCTCGCCCAGGCCACGCACGTAGACGAAGCGACCGCCCACGATGCTCGCGCCGACGACACGACGAGCGGCCTCGGCCGCGTTGCGATCGGGTGTGCGCGCGATCTCGGCGCGGCCCACGCCGTCGCCCACGGCTGCGTCACGCTGACGCCGTAGCGTCTGGCCCTCGAGCGAGCTCCGGTCCACGTCGGCGACGACTTCAACCACGTCCACTGCCGACTCGTCGGGCGTGAGCTGGGCGTCGGCGCGCACCATCTTACCCTCGGTGATGATGACGCCTTCGACGCGCGTGCTGCGGTGGAGCTCGTACGAGAAGCGCAGCGTATAGGTCCCCGGTGGGAGATCGAGCCGGAAGTTACCTTCCAGATCGGTCAGCGTACGAAACTTGGTCCCCAGCGCGCTGACGTTGCCCTCGATCACCGGCTCGTTGAACTTCGTATCGGTGACCCTGCCGATGACCGCGCCCTGCCCTTTCGGGATGGGCTTGCTCGTCGAGGCCTCCATCTCCTCGAGCAGCGCTGCGTCTTCTTCCGCTAGCGCCTCGTCGTCCATGCCTTCTTCGGCATCAGCAGGTTCTTCCGGCGCCTCTTCCTTCTTGGCGGGTTCACCTTCGTCTTCCGGAATTTCGTCCGCCATCGCCTCGTCGTCGGCGGGATCGGTCGGCTGCGCGAAGGCAGGAGAAACGAGCAAGAAGGTGACTACGGAAGCGAACTTGGCGCGCACAGAGCGACTGAGCATCTTTTCGCGCGAGGTTGCCGTGTCATTCGCGACGCTGGCGTGACTGAACCGTACATTTGCAGAGACAGTCGTGTGCCAGATTGGTGACGCAAACGTTGCCCATCCGTCACCACACTCCCCGTGTTCCGCCCGAACGATCGTGTTAAAGCGCGGCGGTCTTGCGTTGGTTTCTGCTCGCGTTCCTCTGGTGCACCGCCGCGTCTGCCTCGGAGGTGTTCAAAGAAGTCGTGGCGCGCGATTGGGGCCTGGACGAGCAACCGGAGTGCGTGCTCTGCCACAAGACGAACGACGGCGGGGCCCGCACGGCGACACGCCCGTTCGCCGTCACCCCGAGCCGTTACGACGTGCAGGGCGGTAACCCGGGCTCGCTGTCTGCGGCACTGCGCCAGGTGCGATCCGACCAGACGGACAGCGACGCCGACGGCTACTCGGATTACGACGAGGTCACGACAGGCCTCAATCCGAACGACGCGAGCGACGGCCCCGAAGAAGGACCGATCGGGCCGCCCCCGTATTCCGGTCCCTTGCCGCAACATGGCTGCTCGGCCGCGAGCCCCGCCGCCCCGAGCTCTGCTGCCTCGGCCCTGCTGATCGCTCTAGGGCTCTCGTGGCTCGGGCATCGTCGAGCACGCTCCCGCGCGAAGAGCTGAGGCGCTGCCCGGCAAACCCTGCGGATTTCGAGGCGTTGGCGACGAGCGAGCAACGGCGCTGGTCTTTCTCCTGACGGCCTGGCTAGCATCCCGTCTCGAACGGTGAACAGGAGGAAGACGATGACGGTGCGATGGCTGGGTGGGATGTTGGCGCTCGTGGGGCTTTCGGTCGTCCTGGCTGCGTGCGGCTCGGACGATCCCGTGCACGTGGTCTGGACCTGCACCTGCGACACCGAGTGCGACGGCGTCGCCTCGACGAGTGCTCCGGTGAAGGATTGCGGCACCCAGAGCGACGCGGACAAGGCCGTCACCGACGCGACCGCGTCGTGTGAAACCACCCTCGGCTCGACCTGCAACGCCTACAGCTGCGCCTGCCAGTGCGACCCCGGCAACTCCGAGTGCGCCCCCTGAAACAAGGCCCTTCTGCGCCGCATTGTGCTCGAGCGTGCCAAAGTGTGCCGCTGCAGTGGGCGGCCCGCGCCGTAGCGCCAGCGAGGCAATCTTTTTCGCTCAGCTAACACGAGTCGGTGCTAGAGCACTGCTCGCAGCATGGTGGACAGGTGGGTCGCCCGTTGGTGGGCGACGTGGATCATTTCGCGTGGCGGTTTTCGGCAGGGCGTCGTCACGTTCGTTGTTGCCTGCGTGGTGCTCATCGCACTGCGCGCGGTCACCGAGCGCATGCTCTACCCGCCGGGTGATCCGCCGTGGGACTGCCATTGGTACTACACGATGGCCAAGGCGCCGCTCACGCTCCAGGCGCTGCCGTTCGGTTCGCGCTGGCTGACCCCTGCGCTCGTCAGCTTGCTGCCGGTGGACATCGAGACGGGCTTCGAGATCGTCAACGTGTTCGGCTACGCGCTATCCGCCGCCCTGATCCACTGCTTGCTGCTCGGCGAGGCCATCACCGGGCCTGCCGCGATCTTCGCGCTCGGCGCCTACCTCACGTCGCGCTACACCGCGAGCTGGGCCTTTCATTTGCCGGTGATGGTCGACGCACTGACGCACGCACTCTTGGCGGCGGCGCTGCTGTGTGCTCGGCGTGGCTACTTCAAGACGCTGATCCTGGTCACGTGCGTGGGCGCCTTGCAGAAGCCCTGGGTGATGACCGCGCTCCCACTCCACCTGGCCGGGGTGGTGCTGGGCGCACCGGCTGGCAGTCGCGTGCGGCGCGTGCTGAGCATCGCCCCCTGGTACGTATTGCCCGCCTCGTGTTTCCTCGTTTTCAACCAGCGCGTGGCGGCGCTCGGTTCCTACGGCTACCTCGGTACGGCCAATGAAATGCTGGCCAAGAACCTCGGCAGCCCAACGGGAGTCCTCCGCACTCTCACGGCGTTCGTCCAGGCCTTCGGCATCGCCTTTCCCGTCCTGCTCGCCGACGGGAAGGGTTGGCTCGCCTTCTTGCGCCGTAACCCGGAGTGGCTCGTGTTTTGGTTCTGCTGCCTGCTCATGTTCGTCACCGGCGGCACGAACCTGGAGTCGTTCGCCTGCTACCAGTGGCCGCTGATGGCGATCTTGCTCGCCACCACCCTCAAGGAGCGCGCACGGTTCTGGCTCAGGCCTGGCAACCTGCCCGTACTCTTCGCGATGCACCTCGTCATCGGCGGGGTGTTCAGGTCCTGGGGCGTCGGTCAGCAGTACCTGGACAAGTTCGCGTACTTCGCCACCTACGAGTCGGTCGTCAGCGTCGGCGACCTCTACGGCGTCGTGGCGATCACGCTGTTCGTCTGGCGCCGCAGCACCGTGCGCACCCGCCTCGAAGCGCCCCAGGGCGCGCCGGCTATTTAGCCGATAACGCGCGACAACTCCGAGGGCACCCCCTAGAAACGATTCAGCCCGAACGGCGCATCCAGAGGTGCAGCGTTCGGGCGACTCGTCGAGGAATTTTGCGGGGCGGACGGGACTCGAACCCGCGGCCTCCGGCGTGACAGGCCGGCGTTATAACCAACTTAACTACCGCCCCGTAAGCGGTAAGGGCGGGCTTCATACCACAGGCGAGGCGCACCACAAGAAGAAGTTATCGTTGAAGAAGAACGCAGGACGGGCGGGCGGCCGGATTGGGTTCGCGGCCAGGCTGTGTCGCTACCCTCGGGCCTGCCCTGGCCCTGCCGGAAGAAGCCCGCGCCCCCTATGTTTCCGCTGTGTCGACGCTGTCCTCGCAGGAGCCTCGCCGCACGAGCTGGCTGCTCGGCGTCGGCATGGTCCTGCTGTCCAGCATCGCGTTTTCAGCCAAGGCCGTCATGGCCAAGCTCGCCTACCGCCACGGCGTCGACGCGCTGACCGTTCTGGCTCTGCGGATGGCGTTTGCCCTGCCCTTCTACGTCGCGGTGCTCGCCGTGAGGGCCCGCCGCGAAGCCCGGCCGCTCACGCGCCGCGAGCTCTGGCTACTCCTGGGCCTCGGGCTGCTCGGCTACTACCTGGCCAGCCTGTTCGACTTCCTCGGCCTCGAGCACATCTCGGCGGGGCTCGAGCGGCTGATCCTGTTCACCTACCCCACCCTGGTGGTGCTGTTCGAGCTCGCGCTGTTCAAGAAACGCCTGACGCGCGTCCAGCTCCTCGCGCTGGTCGTGACCTACGTCGGCATCGCGGTCGTGTTTCAATCCGAGATCGCCCACGCCGGCGACAACGTCCCGCTCGGGGCCGCGCTCGTCTTCGCCGGGGCCGTCACCTACGCCGGCTACCTGGTCGGAGGAGGCCAGCTGATCCCGCGCATCGGCGCGGAGCGCTTCACCGCCTGGGCGCTCACGATCTCCTCCGTCGCCGTACTGGCGCACGCGCTCTTGTCGGGGCGCACCCTGCTCGGCCTACCCGGCCCCGTCTACGAACTCGGTCTGTGGCTCGCCCTCGTGGCCACCGTGCTGCCCACCTTCTTGCTAGCCGAAGGCATTCGTCGCATCGGGCCGGGTCCCGCCGCGATCACCGGGACACTCGGTCCCGTCTCGACGATCGCCCTGGCTCACGTCTTTCTGGGTGAACCGATCCTCGTCCTGCAGGTCGCGGGCGCCGCGCTGGTGCTGGCCGGAGCGACGCTGGTGGCCCTCGGCCGCCCGAGTCGCCTCGAGCCGCACCAGACCACCGTGACGCGCTAGCTCCGAGCTCACTTCAGTTCAGGCAGCCGCTCACCGTCGGGAACAGCGCCATGCCGGCGCTGCCTCGCCCGACGACGACGACCCACGAGTAGCCGACGGGCGGCGACTGCGAGAGCGCCTTGCCGAGCTCCGCGTTGGTGTTGGCCAAGCCGGCCATCAAGCTCTCGGCCGGGATGCTGGCAAACGTCAACGTGTCACCTGTTCCGCCGAGCATGAAGCAGAGGCTCTGCGCGAACGAGTCGTTCTCGGGATCGAGGATCACCGCGACATCGCCCGGCACGAGCACTCGCTGCAGATCGTCGCGACAGCGCTCGACCAGCGCCAAGCGATACTCGTAGCGTTCGTCGACGACCGCAACTTCCTGCTCCGCCTTCGCATCACTGCCAATCACTGCTGCGCGACCACGTGGCGTACCGTACTCATCGTGCATGATGGTTTCCTATGACCAGCGCCTTGGCGCGTGGACCCCGAAGTTCGTTACCGCTGATTGATGATAGCTCAAGATGATCAAGGTGAGAGCGCGTACTGCAAACGATGCCGAGCTCGCTCTCGTCGTTCGCTCCCGACGAACCTTGTAACGGTCACATCGGTCGCTGCCTAAGATCGGTTTCGTCAAAGACGCATGAGCGGCTACTTCGTTTTCGAAGCGGTGAGAGCCGGGAAAGATTTCGCAACAAGATGCTCATGCAGTGGGGAACATCACCCGGGACAAAGTGTTGCCGGCCGTTGATCGATGCACGAACAACTCGTGGAAAACGGGTGCAAAAGCGCCAGATCTGGTCATCTTCCGCAACGCGTAGTAGTTTCCCCCTCACCCAGCGTCGCGCTAGCGCGGAGCTCGGGCGGGTAGCTCAGCGGTAGAGCGCTGGCCTTACAAGCCGGATGTCGCAGGTTCGAAACCTGTCCCGCCCACTAGAATCAGGCTGGTTCGTGTTGTCAGCCTTCGGAGTTTCGTCCGAGGCTTGAGGCAGAACCGGGAGGGCCTCGACGGGAGCGGCGAGCGCACCACGCTGGGACAGGGCGACGTAACCGAGGTGCGTCTGTGGGTTCTTGTGGCCCGCCAGTGCCATGGCCTGCTGCACGTTCACGCCGGCCGACGCCAACGCCGTCGAGAACTGTCTCCTGAAGCTGTGGAAGTCGAGAGGCTTGAATTCCTCGTCGCCGGACTGAATGAGGCACAGCG
>DATLIL010000535.1:0-17604 GCA_035539475.1 Polyangiaceae bacterium | reverse complement strand
ACAGCGGCGATCCGCAGCCGGTGCTCGACGCGCTGACAGAGGTTTACCCGCTGCTTCAGTAGGTGCGCTTCGCGGCGCATGCTAGACCGGGCGCATGCTGTTGCGCCCGGTGCTCTTGCTCGCGCTCGCGACCGGCTGCGGTGGCTCGGACCCTCCGTCGAAGAGCCCTGACTCGCTCGGCGACCTCGGTGACAAGTCGCGGCCGGAGCTCGAGACCAGCTGCGAGCACGGCGAGGGGCGCGCCTGCTTCGAGCTCGCGCGCCGCTACCGCGAAGGCATCGACGTCGGCAAATCGGACGAGACCGCGTACGGCTGGCTGAAGCTGAGCTGCGACCTCGACGTCAAGCTCGGCTGCAACCAGGCGGGTTGGGCGGCACTCCACGGCCGCGGCACGGCTCGACAGCCCGAGCTCGCCGGTCGCTACTTCGCGCGCGCTTGCCCCAGCGGCGAGGAGGAGGCCATCGCTTGCGACAGCCGCGCTTTCGCCCTGCTCACTGGGCTCGGCCACACGCGGGTCGACGTGCGTGAGGCAGCTCGGATCTACGAGCGGGTCTGTCGCGCAGGCGTGCCGCACGGTTGTCTGGCGCTGACCATTCTCGAGAAGCAGGGGCTCGACGCCGGCCACGCCAGGGCCATCGAGACCGAGGTCATCGCCTGCTCGCTCGACGCCGAGAAGCTCGAGCGCGCCTGCACCGTCGAGCCGGACCCGCAGTACTGCCTGCTCTCGGCGATGATGTTTCGTACCGGCACCTGCACGTCGCAGCAGGAGGGCCGCGCCCGGCAGCTCTTCGAACGCGCCAGGCCGTTCCAAGTCGCCTGGCCGAACGTCGCCGAATCCCGCTGATTTTCCCAGCGAAGGCCACGTGTTGCCGCGGATTTCGTCCCCGTGCTAGAGGTTCACGCTCCGCTCCCGTAGCTCAGCTGGATAGAGTGCTTCCCTCCGAAGGAAGAAGTCGTAGGTTCGAATCCTACCGGGAGCGCCCCCGCCTGGTCCTGTCGCCCAGGCCATTTCCGTCAGACTTGCCGCGGAATGGACAGCTTCCCGGTCATCGTGAGCTTCTATGCCGGTCCTCCGTACTATCGGGAGGCAGCCGACCGCCTGAGGGAAGATTGTCGCAAGCTCACCCTGCCGTGCGACATCGTGGGCGTCGAGACCGGCGCGAGCGACGACTGGGCTGACGTGTGCCGGATGAAGATCCGGTTCTACAAGCAGATGCTGGACAAGCATCCCGATGGCATCTTCTGGGTTGATGTGGACACGCGCATTCTTCGGGTGCCCGACGTCCTACGGGGCCGCCATCACGACTTCGGCGCCTTTCTCCGGCGATTTCGCGACCTGCGCGATTACGATCCGGTCACCGAGTCGCGGACCTTCGTACCAGGGTTCCTGCACTTCCCGGGTACGGAGGGGTGCCGCGCCTTCGTCGAGCATTTGGTTCGGGTGGATGCAGAGTCGCCGAAACGGGCGACCGACGACTACGTCCTCGAGGAAGCGTTCCGCACGTTCGACCGCTCGCTCAACGTACTCGCGTTCTCTTCTGCTCTCGTGGCGAGGTTCGAAGAGAAGGTGACCGATCAGACGTGCTTCCTCGTCGGATCGAGCGGCAACGTCCAGGAGTTCTCCGCGAAGGTCGAACAGCACGATCGGCGTCTCTTCGACGTGCGGAGACAGCGCACGCTCCTGAATTCATATGCGGAGCAGGCGACGAAACGGCACAAACGACGTGACGCTCTCGTCTTCCTGGCGCAGGCGCACCGCGTAGATCCCGCTCATCAGGGCGCCGCGCTCAGCTTGGCGAAGCTGCAACTTCGCACTCGCAATCCCAGCGCAGCGATCTCGACGTTGAAGCGATCGTTCGGTCGCTCGATCGAGGATGACGACGCGTTGCAGATAGCCGTCGATAGCTGCTTCGCGCTCGGCGAATTCGAGCGAGCGACGAACTTCCTCGACAAGCTCGCGGCTTCCAGTGCGCCTGCGGCCCGCGCCTACGAAAAGAGCAGGCGTTTCCGCGTCAGCCTCGAGCTTCGCGCCAAGGCGATGGGCGTGTCCCAAGAGGACCGTCCCGCGCTGTGGTGGATGGAGACGCCTTTCCCGGGCAATTTCGGCGATGTGCTCAATCCTTACGTCGTCGAGCGGCTGAGTGGTCTGCCGCCCCGCTATGTGCCGGCTGGTGACGGCATCCTGGCGATCGGCTCGATCATCAAGTTCGCGAAGGCGGGTACCAAGGTGTGGGGTGCCGGCACACCGCGGATGACCGACAATCTCTCGCCGGCCGCGAGTTATCTTGCGGTACGGGGCCCGCTGACGAGGGAGCTCGTGCTTCGATCGGGAGGTGACGCTCCCCCTCGCTACGGCGACCCAGCGCTGCTTTTGCCCCGAATCCGGCCGGCGCGGTCCTCGAAGAAGTATCGGCTAGGGCTCATCCGCCATGGGGTGCACGTCGATCAGCCGATCGATCTCGAAGACGTGCGCGAGATCAGCGTGCTCCGTATCGGTTACGACGAGATCGAGGCGTTCATAGACGATGTGACCGAATGCGAGGCGATCATCTCGACCTCGCTGCACGGGCTCATCGTCGCGCATGCGTATGGCATCCCAGCGCGATGGGCGACTTTCGGGGGCGCGCCGTCCCAGATCGCAGGTGACGGGACGAAGTTCCACGACCACTTCATGGCGCTCGGGATCGCCAAGCATGATCCGATCGACCTGTCGGTGAGGGCGAGTCTCACCGCAGCGGACGCGGCGCTCTGCGACGAGGTCGCGACGATACCCGTCGACGCCGAAGACCTGCTCAGCGTGGCGCCGTTCCCGCTCAGCGATCCCCCGGTCTCAGGGTAGCCGTCACTTGCCATTCCGTGAAAAGCGTCGGCCGGACGCCAGCGCTGCCTGCTACTCGAAGCGCTAGACACATAAGTCGCTCCGCCGCCCGGTCGGCCCGCGTCATTGCCAGTTTGGTTCCGCGGTCGGCGCTGGGCGGTACACATTTCCCCGTCGGAAATGGAGAACTGCGTCGTCCGTCCCTGCGAACTGCACCCCTGCTGCTAGAGTCGGCAGGGTGCGCTCGCTACTACTCGTCGAGGATGATCCTCGCTTCGCCAGCAGTGTGGCCGCGGCGCTGCGAACGACCGGCAGGGAAAGCGCGCAGGTGACGATCGCCGGCGGCGTCGCGGAGGCGCTGAGCTTGGTCGGGAAGCAGCGCTTCGATCTATCGCTCGTCGACCTCGGTCTGCCGGACGGATCCGGCACGGAGCTCATTGCCCGGCTCGCGCGCGCCGTGCCTCCCGTTCCGGCGCTGGCCTTCACCGTTTTCGACGACCGAGAGCAGGTCATGGCCACGATTCGGGCGGGGGCCGTGGGCTACTTGCTCAAGGAAGAGCCAGTCGAACGTGTGTTCTCTCTGATCGAAGAGTGCCTCGACGGCAACACTCCGGTCTCGAGCCGGGTGGCGCGCTACCTGTTCGACCTCTGCCGCCCGCTCGAGCCGAGCAGCACGCTCACCGCACGCGAGGCCGATGTGCTCGACTACGTGGCGCGCGGACTTACCTACGCCGAGTGCGCCACGGCGCTGGGTCTCAGCCTGGGCACCGTGCAGACTCACATCAAGGCCATCTATCGCAAACTCGACGTCAGCAGCAAGGCGGAGGCCGCAGCGTGGGTCACCCGACAGCGCTCGAGCTCGTAGCGAGCACCGAAGCGCGCGCGGCGGTCGCGCGCCGCCTGACTGAGGAGCGCTACGAAGCGCTCTACACACCCCAGCGCACGGCTTCCGCAGCGGCCTCCTTCGCCTTGCTCTGCGCGGGGCTCTTCGCCGCTTCACTCTTCCCAACCGTCGCACGCTTCCTCGCGGTCGAACCCGCGTGGGTCGCTGTCTCGACCCTGCTGATGAGCGGCGCGGCGATCGTCTCGACGGTCGCGGCGCGCTTCGGCGGCGTGTTGGGCCGGCCGCATCGCATCGCCGAGCGTGTCGAGACCGCCGTCATCGCCGGGTCGGGCGCCACGCTGCTGTTCCGCTCGGGCAGCGCCGCCAGCGTGTTCTGGCTGGTGCCGCTCACGCAGGTGCTGCTCGGCGCGCCCGATCTCCTGCACGCGCGCTACAGCCGCTTCGCCGCGTGCGCGCCGTTCGTGCTGGCGGGTGCCGGGTTTGCGCTGATCGGCAAGCTCAGCGACGCCGTCGTCACGACGCTGATGATCCTCGCGCTCTTCTACGTGTGGAACACCTTGGCGAGGTCGACGCGAACGCTGCTGGAGGTCCAGATCGACAAGGAACTTTTGCAGCGACGCCTGGAGATCATGGTCGTCGAGGAGGAACGACGCCGCATCGCCCGGGATCTGCACGACGGGCTGGGCGCCGAGCTCACCTTGCTGGCGTGGGCCGCCAGCAGCTCGACAGGAGCCGGTGCCAGCGATCAACGGCTGCAAGAGCTCTCGCAGCGGGCGCGCGCCAGCCTCCACGAGCTGCGCCGTGTGGTCAGCGGCTTGAAGGCGCCCGACATGCGCGTGGCGGAGCTCGGGGCGCTGCTCGAAGATTCCTGCCGCGAGCTGGTCGAGCCGGTCTCACGCTTCCGGCTCGAGGTCGCAGGCAACGGCACGCTGCGCGGCAACGTCTGCTTACAGGTGAGTCTCGTCGTTCGTGAGGCCGTGCGCAACGCGGTGACCCACGCCGCACCTTCTTCGGTCAGCGTGAGCCTCGACGCGCGTTCGGAGCTCGTGATCTCCGTGGAGAACGACGGCGCTAGCCTGCCACCGGAGGCCGCAGAGAAGAGCCGCGGCGGGCTCAGCCACCTGCGAGAGCGCGCCGACCTGCTCGGGGGTACGCTGTTCGTGGAGCCGCTCAGCGCCGGCACTCGCGTAAGCCTTCGCGTACCGGGCAACGCTGCGTTCGTCGCCCCGTAGCCGGGTCTCACCATCCCATGAGCATGGGATGGGCGGCGCGTGTGGCGCGACCTAGGGTTCGCCCTGGTTCGGGGCTAGCGACGGGGGTCGGACGTGAGAGTAGCGAGTGTGTGGCCCCCCGAAGCACCGAGCTTCGGGGGGATTCACCGCACTGCGGGGGCATCTACTCGGCCAGGAGCACGCCGGAGCCGCCGAGCTCTGCCGGCAGGTCCTTCTGCTTCGGCAGGCCGTCGCGCACGGGTACGACGGTTTCACCGTAGTGCACGTGCAGGTGCGGCTCGAACTTCAAGCCCTCGATGACGGCGGCGTAGACGTCGGTGAGGCCCAGGCCCGGGTGCTCGGTCAACACGTGGCCGCCGCACGTCTTGCACCAGCGCCGGTAGCTCTTGTCGGTCTTGTTGTAGGTCGCGAGGTTGTCTGCGCCCTTGCTGATCTTGACGACCTCGGGCTTCCACAGCGTGAAAGCGTTGATCGGCCCGGCCGACCAGTGGCGACACGAAGCGCAGTGGCAGTAGCCCATGGCTGCAGGATCACCCTCGAGGGTTACTTCGACGGCCCCGCAAAAGCAGCTTCCCTTGTGTTTGCTCATGATTTGGACTCCCTTTTTCTAGAACGGCTTGCGAGCGACGCTGTAGATGACGTTGGTTTCGATGGCGTGGACCTCGCCCGCCTGGCGCAGGCACTCGGCGCGCAGGGCTTCGGCGCTCTCCGCGTCGAGCTGGTCGACGAACCAGCGCAGGCCCGTGCCGAGCACGACGGTCCACCAGTGCTCCGCGCGCTCGAGGCGCTCGCTGCCGGCTTCGGCGCTGACGTCGAACGAACCGAGCCCGGAAACGCGCAACAATGCGGCGGCTTCCGCTTCGGTGGTGATGCGATCCCAGGGGCGATACTCCTGGAGACCCGGGCGGCGTGCGCGCACCGCGTCGAGGAACGGCTCGTAGAGCGGGCCGAAGAGCCGCGGCCCCCAGGTCGTCACGGCGAGCACGCCGCCGGGGCGGACGAGGCGAGCCAGCGCCTCGAGCTGCTGGGCCATGTCGGGAGCGAAGAAGATGCCGAAGACGATCACCACGGCGTCGAAGGATTCGTCCGCAAAGTCGAGCTCGGTCATGTCGCCGGCACGGAACTCGACGTTCGAAAGGCCGTGCTGCCGTGCCTTCTGCCGGGCGAGGGCAAGCAGGGACTCCGACAGGTCCACACCGATCACGGAGCCCGACTCGCCGACGATGCGTGCAGCGTGCAGCGCGGACGAACCCGTGCCGCAGCAGACGTCGAGCACACGCGCACCCGGCTCGAGCGCCAGTCGCGCGACGGTGCGCTCCCCGTAACGCTCCCAGAAGCCGAGCGGCGCGGCGTCGAAGTGCCCGCTCGCCGCGTCGTAACTGAAGTGCGTCGTCATAGCCACTGCCTCACGCGCGCGAGGTAGGCGATGTATTCGAGCTCCTCGGCGGTCGAGGCGCGCCCCAGCGCCTTGTTGCGATGGGGAAAGCGTCCGAAGCGGACGACGACGTCCAGGTGTTTGCGCGCCCAGTCGACGCTGTAAACGAGAAAGTCCTGGTAGAGCGGCGCAGCGTTCAGCGCGTCCGTTACCGCCAGCGCCACGCCGCGCTTCTGGGATTCGACGTCCTCGGCGTGGCGGAAGGGGAGGGCGGCGAACATGCGCTCGACCGGATCGAGCTCGTCGAAGCGACCACTGTCGAAGCCCTGGCGCGCGAGCTCGAGGCAGACGGGATCGTGCGAGAAGGCCTGCGGAGTCCCGCGATAGAGGTTGCGCGAGAACTGGTCGATGAGGATGAGCAGGGCGAGGGTGCCGCGCGCGGTCTCGGCCCACGCCGTGAGCTCGCCGGCGCGCGCCCTCTCGACCAGAGCTGCAAAGCGGGCTCGGATCTCGTCGTCGACGGACGGCCCGCCCTCGAACCAGAACTGCTTCCTGGCTTCGAGCTCGGCTGTGGTCGTGGGCCGGGGCTCGAACCAGTACGAGAGCACTTCGGTGAATTCCATGAGCCGAAGGTGCCGCGGGGGCGTTGAAGTCACCGTGTCAATGTGCGAGGTTTTGTGCGTTGTCACGGAAAGCGCTCGAAATTCGCCTACTTGGGAGACTCGAGCTCCGCCGCGAGGAGCTGCTCGAGCTGCCTCCGTCCAAGAAGGCGCGGGCGCTCCTGGCCTACCTCGTCGCCACCGAGCGAGCGCACGACAGGGGCCACCTGGCCGGCCTGCTCTGGGACGAACGTGACGACGCTCGCGCCGCGCTGCGCTGGGCGCTGTCGAGGCTGCGCCCGGTGGTCGACGATGGCTCCACTCGCCTGAGCGCCGAGCGAGATCTGGTCGGGTTCGAGCGCGGCGACGCGGATGTCGACCTCGCGGCCGTGCGGCTCGCGCTGCGCGAGGGCATCGATCGCGTCCCGACCGAGACGCTCGAGCACGTCGCTTCGAGGTTTCGCGGCGAGCTCCTCGAAGGACTCGATCTGCCAGAGTGTTACGGCTTCAACGCCTGGTGTATCGCCGAACGCGAAGCGGCGCGGGTGCTCCGTGCGTCGATCCTCGAAGCGATCGTCGAGCGCCACGCCGGTGATCCGGAGCGCGCCTTGCCGTTCGCGCGCTCGCGTCTGGATCTCGATCCGCTCGCAGGCGCGGCGCAGGCGTCGGTGGTGCGCATTCTCGGTGCGCTGGGCCGGCTGCGCGAGGCAGAGGAGCTGTACGAGAGCTTCAAGAGCCTGGTGCAGGCCAGGCTGGGCGAGCGCGCGAGCGGCGAGCTCGAGCGTGCTCGCGTGGCGATCAAGCGCAGCCGTCCGCAGACGCCCGCCGCGCCGCCGCCAGTCGTCTCCGAGCCGCTGGCGCGCCTGGCGCGGAGCCCATTCGTCGGCCGCGAAGGCGAGCTCGCGACGCTGACCGCGGCGCTCGACGCCGCTGTGGCGGGCGCAGGCGCATTTCTCGAGATCGCGGGTGAGGCCGGCATGGGCAAGAGCCGGCTCGTGGGCGAGCTCATGCACCAGGCGCGTCTGCGCGGGGCGCGCGTGCTCGTCGGTCGTTGCCTCGAAGGCGACGGCTCGCCAGCGTTTCTGCCGTTCCTGGACAGCCTCGACGCGGCTCTGGCCGACGAATCCGATCTCGAGCGCCTCGCGGGTGCCGACGCTGCGCTCGCTGCACGACTTCTCCCGCGCCTGGCCGCGCGGCTCGGCGAGCCCGCGCCTGCGGCGGCCGATGCGACCTCCGAACGCTATCTGGTCTTCCAGGCCGTCGCGACCTTGCTCGAGCGCCTGGCCGCGCCGGCCGGCGCGCTCCTCGTCATCGAGGACCTGCACTGGATCGATCAGCCCTCGCTGGCGCTCCTGCGCTACCTGGCGGGACGCCTGGACGGGATGCGTCTGCTCGTTGCCGCCACCTACCGCGACGAGGATCTCGACGCGCGACAGCGGGAGGCGCTCGTCGATCTGCGCCGACAGGGCGCCACGCGAGTCTCGCTGCGCGGACTCGGCAGAGCCGACGTGCACGCACTGGTCGACGCGCTCGGCGGCGCGGCCGTGGCGCCAGCGCTGCGCGAGAGACTCGCAGACACGACCGGGGGCCACCCGCTGTTCGTGCAGGAGATGCTCAAGCACCTGGTCGAGGAGAACGCGCTCGTCCACGGCACGCTGGCCGTGCCCGAGGGCGTTCGCCAGGTCATCGGACGGCGACTGGCAAGGCTGTCAGAGCCTGCGAAGCGCTTGCTCGGCGTTTGCTCGGCGATGATCGGCTCGTTCCGCTGGGAGCTCGTGCGCGAGGTCTCCAAGGGTGACGAAGACGAGCTGCTCGACGCGCTGGAAGAGGTGATGTCGGCCCAGCTGCTGCACGAGGGTGAGGCAGCGGGCTTTGCCACCTACGAGTTCTCGCACCGGCTCGTCGCCCAGGTCCTCTACGAGTCCTTGCCACTCCCGCGCCGCTCACGACTCAACCGGCAGATTGGCGAGGCCATCGAGCGGCTCTACCCGAGCCGACTCGACGCAGAGCTCAGCGCGCTGGCGCATCATTTCTACCTGGCCGTCGCCGACGGTGGCGGCAAGACCAAGGCCGCCGACTACGCCCTTCGCGCCGCCGAACGCGCGGCGAGCCTGGTCGCCTTCGAAGAAGCGGCGCGCCACTATCAGCGCGCCGCCGAGCTTTTGGTCGACGAGGCGCCGGAGCGCTTGCCGGAGATCCACCGCCAGCGAGGGCGTGCTCTGGCCGTGGTGTCGGCCTGGAACGAGGCCTGTGAGGCCTACGAGCTTGCGCTCGCCAGCGCCGGAGCAGCGAGCGACGAGTGGCGCGCCGAGGTGCTGGTCGAGCTCGGCCGCGCCTCGCTCTGGGCGATGAACATGCCGGCCGTGCACAGCCGCGCGCGCGAGGCGGACGCCCTGGTGCGCTCGCTCGGGCGCGAGGATCTCACCCTCGCCGTCGGCGGCATGCTCGCGCAGTGCCTGGGCTCCGCGGGGGAGCTCACCGAGGCGATCGAGAAGTACTCGGAGCTCTGGCCCCTGCGGCGAGACCGGCACGTCCCCTCGCTGGCGATCGCGCCGCTGACGCTCTACTGGAACGGCCGCATCGACGAGGCTCTGGTCTGGGCGCACGAGAGTCTCGCGGCGGCGCGCAAGGCGAACGACGTCGTTTCACTCCTGGTTGGCCTGCCGCCACTGGGCCTGATGCTGGCAGCGCGCGGGGACTACCGCGAGGCCCAGGCCACGTTCGCCGAGGCCCGCGCCATCGGCGAGCGGGCGCGGGCCACGTCGTTGCTCGCTCGCGCCGTGTCGATGTCGACCGGCTTTCACCTCGATCTCGGTGATATCGACACCGCCGAAGACCTGGCCAGCGAGGCGTCCGAGCTCGCGCGCAGCTCGGGCTGGCCGCCGGGCAGCGTGAGCGCGGGCATCGATCTCGTTGCGTGCCGCTTGCGGCGTGGAGATGTCGGCGCGGCCGAGCAGCTGCTGAAAGCGGCGGCACGCTCCGCGGCGGAGATCGGCGGGCGCAAGCAAGGCGTCTCGGGCTTTCACGACTTTCTGTGGTCGATCCGCCTCGCCTGGGCACACGCGGAGGTGGCGGCGGCGCGCGGGCTTTCCGACGACGTGGAGCGCTGGTGCGGCGAGACGTTGGCCCTCGCGACCGGCGGCCGTCCCAAGTACGAGGCCGCGGCGCTCGTCACTCGCGCTCGCTCACGGGCGGCGCGAGGCTTGCGCGCCGAGGCGCTGGCGGATCTGGATCGCGCGCTCGCCATTGCGCGCGCGTCGCACGATCCCGCGCTCTTGCTGCGCGTCGCCGTTCCGCGCTGTGCGCTCGAGGGTAGCGACGCGCTGGCGAGCGAGATCCGCGCGACCGAGCTGCAGATCGAGGCCAGCCGCTATAGCGGTAAAGGACTTTTGCCCTGAGGCGCGATCAGCGCGCGTCGTGAGCCAGAGTGTGGGGGTCGCTGCTTTCTTGGAGGTATGAGGCTCGTTCGCTGCACACTCGCCGGGCTTCTTGGAATTTTCGTGGCGGGCTGTGAAGTCGCCATGCCCTCACAACGCACGGACGAGGGGTTCGGTGCGACAGGAGGCGTCCCCACCTCCGGAGCTGGGCTCGTCGCCGGCCTGGGCGGCGGCGTACCGAATGGCGGGGTTCCGAACGGTGGCACTGGCGGCTTCCCGAGTGGTGGGACCGACGGTGCGGTCATCGGCGGCAGCGGCGGCAGTGGTGGCAGTGCTGGGACGGCCGGCGCCAGCAGCGGTACGGGCGGCACGGACATCACATCGGGTGGTAGCGGTGGTGACGGTGGCGCTGGCGGCAGCGGCGGTGAGCCCACGACAGCCGTGGTCACGCTTTTTCAGCATTGCTCGTACGGCGGCTGGCAAGCGGACCTGCCTGTCGGTGACTACACGAGCGCGGCGCTCGCGGCGCTCGGTGGCGTGAGCGACGACGCTTCGTCACTGCAAGTCTCACCAGGCTTCGAAGTGGTGCTCTACGACAACGACGAGTTCAGCGGCGCTTCAGTCACCATCGGCGCGGACTCGGATTGCCTCGTCGGGGTGGACTTCAACGATCGGGCCGCGTCCCTGATCGTGCGCGCCGTCGACGACAGCGGCGGATCGGGCGGGACCGGTGGTACGAGCGGCACCGGCGGTACGGGCGGCACCGGCGGTACGGGCGGCACCGGCGGTACGAGCGGCACCGGCGGTACGGGCGGCACCGGCGGCACCGGCGGCACCGGCGGTACGAGCGGCAGCAGCGGCACCGCCGGCACGGGCGGCACGAGCGGCACGGGCGGCACGGGCGGCACCGGCGGGCCGGACCACTATCAAGCCTGCGTCGATCGCATCAACGACTTCCGCGCCACCAAGGGCCTGCCGGCGCTGACACGCCGCACCGACAAGGAAGCCTGCGCCGACGGCCAGGCCAAGAGCGACAGCGAGACCGGCACCGCCCATGGTGCGTTCAACCAGTGCGACGACTGGGCGCAGAACGAGTGCCCCGGTTGGGGCTCGATCGATGACGTGATCGATAACTGCTTGCAGGCGATGTGGAACGAAGGTCCCGGGGGCGGACACTACGAGAACATGATCAGCGATCGAACCTACGTCTGGTGTGGCTTCTACACCACGAGCGACGGCAAGGTCTGGTCCGTGCAGGACTTCAAGTAAGCTCCCGGGCGTCACGTCCCCGGCAGCGACAGACACTCCATGATCTCCACCGAGTCACCGGGGAAGATCGTGAAGTGTGGGTGATTGTCGAACAGCTTCGCGGCCGCCTCGTGCGATTCGGCCTGCACGATCACGTAGCCGGTCATGACGTTCTTGATGTCCGAGACGCCGTCGGGGGCGGTGCGCTTCGTCTTCCCGAGCGGGTTGCCCTGATCGAGGATGACGGCCGAATGGGCCGTTCCCCAGTCCATCCAGGCCTTGATGCCCTCCGCCTCGCGCTTCTTGCGTGTCTCGTCGTCGAGCCGGTCCCACTGTGATCGCTGGAGTGAGGACGGGGTGCCGACGTAGATGGCCAGGAACTTTTTCATGCTTTGGGGCTCCGTTTTGCGGTGCTTGTGGTTGGTCCTAACTTAGGACTAAACTGTCCTGACTTGCAAGTGAGAAGATCGCCCCATGACCGGCATACGTAGCTATGGAGACCCCTGCGGCATCGCCCGCGCGCTCGACGTGGTCGGGGAACGCTGGTCGCTGCTCATCGTTCGTGAGCTCCTGTTCGGGCCCAAGCGCTTCACCGATCTCAGGGTTGGCCTGGGCGCGAGCCCGAACGTCCTTTCGCAGCGGCTCGACGAGCTCGAGACTTCCGGCGTCGTGCAGCAGCGCAGCGCCGGCGGGGCGCTCTACGAGCTCACGGACTGGGGCCGCGAGCTGCATCCCATCTTGCTACGGCTCGGCCGCTGGGGTGCACGCGCGCAGCACCAGCCCGAGGGGGCGCTCGGTGTCGACGCGCTGATGCTGGCGCTCGAGTCGACGTTCGTGCCGGAGAACGCCGGCGAGCTGTCGGCGAGCTACGAGCTCCGGCTACAGGAGGAACGCTTTTCAGTGGACGTCGAGCGAGGGGCGATCGCGATCGCGCGCGGCGGTCAGCGCAAGCCCGACGTCGTCATCTCCACCGACCCCGCCACGTTGCGCGCGCTGGTCTTCGGTGATCGAAAGCTCGCCGGTGCCCCCGTCGAGACCCAGGGCGACGCTCGCCACATCCGTGCGTTTTTTCGATTGTTCGCGCGCCCGTGAGCGCTCCACCGCCTCGGCGTGGCTCGGGCCGGGCCCGACGACGAAGGGATTTCCCCACTTGCTGGGGCGTCCGACGTAGACGGTGCCGGCCGGCTCGTGTGAGTCCTTCTTGCGTGAGCGCTGGCGCCGCTTCGGGGTCATGGCTGCCAGGTTCTAAGGTAAGCTCCAGCCCCATGCTCGTCACGGTCATCCCCTGCCTGCGTGACAACTACGCCTATCTCCTGCGCGCCCCCGGCTCGCGCGAAGCGCTGATCGTGGATCCGAGCGAGAGTGAGCCCGTGTTGCGCGAGGTCGCCGCGCAAGAGCTGCGCCTCGTCGGCATCCTCTGCACTCACCACCACCTCGATCACGTCGGGGGCAACGAAAAGTTGCTGGCACAGCTCGGTGAGCTCCCGGTCTACGGGCACACGAGCGATCGCGGACGAATCCCCGGCCAGAATCAATTCCTCTCGGACGAGCAAACCTTCGCAGCAGCTGGCCTCACGTTTCAGACGCTCTACATCCCGGGCCACACTCTCGGCGCAGTGGCTTACGTCGGGCAGGGCGCCGTGTTCACCGGTGACACGCTCTTCGCCGCGGGCTGCGGCAGGCTGTTCGAGGGCACGCCGGAGATGATGTACCAGTCCTTGAACGTCAGGCTGGGCGCGTTGCCCGACGAGACGAAGGTCTATTGCGGGCACGAGTACACGGCCGCGAACCTGAAGTTCGCCGCCCACGTCGAGCCAGTCAACGTCGCGGTGCAGGAGAAGGCGCGGCGCGTGGCCGAGCTCAGGGACAAGGGTCTGCCGAGCATGCCGTCCACCATCGGTGAAGAGCGAGCCACCAATCCGTTCATGCGCTGCTCGGCCGCGGACGTCGTGGCGCACGCCGCTGACCGCCTCGGAGACGACCGCTCGCCGCAGGCGGTGCTGGCGGCCATTCGCGCAGAAAAAGATGATTTTCGCGGCTGATCGGCGCGGCTTCGCCGCTGTGTTCCTGGCCTCCCTGGTGGGCTTCGGCTGCGCCCGCGGCGAGCCACCGGGTAGCGGCCCCGCGACTGCCGTCGCGAGCACGCGCGTCGTTCCGGCGGCGCCCTCCTCCGTCGCGGCGACCACGCGGCTGCCCGCCGAGCAGCTCACGTGGGTGTGGGAGAACACGGCCATCGGCAAGATGGCGGCGCTGGTGGTGGTGCCCGAGCGCGCTGCGGACGAGCGCTTTCCGGTCCTGATCACCATGCACGGCCGGGGCGAGGCGTTCAAAGGGCCGGAGCGCGGCGCACGAGGTTGGGTCGACGACTACGCGCTGCTTCGCGCCATGCACAGGCTGGCCGCTCCCCCGCTCACCAGCGCGGACTTCGAGGGGCACGTCGAGGCCTCGCGGCTCGCTCACTTGAATCAGGCACTCTCCGTGGACGCGTTCCGCGGGCTGATCGTCGTCTGCCCTTACACGCCCGACATGCTGGCCGGCGAGCATCCGTTCCAGAAAGCGCCGCCGCTCGCCGAGTTCCTCACCCGGACGCTGTTGCCACGCGTGTACAAGGAGACACCCGCCCTCGGCACAGTCGCCTCGACGGGGATCGACGGCGTCAGCCTGGGCGGCCGCGCGGCGCTCACGAGCGGGCTCTTGCACCCGGAAGCCTTCGGCGCCATCGGCACGATCCAGGCTGCCTTCGACGTGAAAGACGCGCCCGAGATCGCCGCGCGGGCGCGTGCGGCTCGCGAGAAGTATCCCGACATTGCGCTCAGGCTACTGAGCAGCGACGGCGACTACTTCTTGCGCGCCAATCGCGCGATCGCCGCGGCGCTCGCCCAGGCGGGCGTGAAGCACGAGCTCTTGATCGTGCCCGGCCCTCACGACTACGAGTTCAACCGCGGCCCCGGCGCGATCGAGATGCTGCTCTTTCACGATCGCGTGTTGCGAGGGAAGAAGCCCAGCCCCTGACGCCCTCAGGCCCCGTAGGCTTCGGCTTCCAGGAGCTCGGCCAGGAGGCGAAGCGTCCGACCGCTGGCGCCTTCGAAGCGAACACCCATGCGGGCGGGAGCTCGCCCGACGCCAGGACGGCTCCAGGTGACTCGGGCGTCGAGCTCCAGTGGGTCCCACAGGTGCGGCACGTCGATGAGGAGGCGGAGCGCCGTCCCGTCCTTGAGTAGCTCGGTGAGCTCGACGCACGCCCCGCCGAGCCCCAGGTCCACGAGCCGTGCAGCGCCGGTCCCGTTCCCCGGCTGGGGAGCCTGTGCGACCCTGGCCGGCAGGCTGACGGGACGGCGTGCGAGAGCTCGAAAATGGGGGACCGGCTCTGTCATGGGCGAACGGCGTGGTAGAAAGCTCTGGAAATTGCCTGGAAAGCTCAGGCAATCGAACTACTTGGGATTTGGGGGATGCTCCGGATAGGATACGTTGACCCCCACAGGTTCCGGAGCCGCCACACTGGCCGGACCCCTTCCGTTGGGGAGCATGACTTTCATGGCCCAGGATACCCGAAAAGATCCGCGCGCAAAGGTGCTGACGATGACGGTCCGCTACAAGAGCGCGACCCTCGACGAGTTCATCGAGCACCATTCTCACGATGTCAGCCGCGGCGGCATGTTCATCAAGACGCCGTCGCCGTTTCCGCCCGGCACCCTTCTCAAGTTCGAGGTCAAGATCGCGAGCGACGAGAAGGTCATGCAGGGCGTGGGGCGCGTTGTCTGGAAGCGCGAGCCCAGCGACTCGAACGACGCTCGGCCCCCGGGCATGGGCGTCAAGTTCATCAAGATCGACGACACCTCACGCGGTGTGATCGATCAGCTGGTGGTCAAGAGCGGCGGGGGTGAGACCGCCTTCGATCAAGGGGGCGCCTCGGTCAGCTCCGCTCCGCCGGCTGCTGCCGCGCCAGCGCCCGTCTCCAAGCCGCCGTCTGCCGGCGCTGTAAGGGCGCCTTCCGTCAAGCCGGCGCCCACGCCCGCTCCCGCCGCAGTTGGCCTAAAGCCCGCGGCCGGCACGTCGCCGCGCAAGGTGACGATGATCGGTCTCGGCGCGATGAACGCCTCAGCCGTCGAGAAGGCGGTCGCTGAAGCGCAGGCCAAGAAGGACGCGGAGAAGCCCGCCGAGAATTTCTTCCCGTCGACGAGCTCCGAAGCCGACATGCCGCCGCCCGAGGATCGGACGGTGATGAAGCAGGCGGCAGAGCTGCTCCAGGACGCGCTGCGCGAAGCAGGCGGCTCGATGGACGAGATCGGCGCTCCCGCCAAGGCGGACGCCGTCAAGGCCGAGGCCAAGGTGCTCGACGAGGAGAAGACGCCGATCAAGCAGGCACCGGTCGCGATGGCGGCCGTTCCTGCCGCGGCCAAGGCCGCCGAGAGCGAGAGGCCGAAGGCCGTCGCCAAGAAGGAGTCGGCGCGCCCGGCTGCGCGCGAGGAAGCGAAACCCGCTCGTGCCGGTGCGCGTTCGGTGCCGGCGCCGGCCGAGGACGCTGGTGAAGAAGGCGGCGGCGGTGGCAAGGTGGTGGCGATCCTGATCGCCGTCGCCATCGCGGCCGGTGTCATCTTCTTCCTCACGAAGGAAAAGGCTCAGCCGCCTGCTCCGGTCACGGCGACCGCGGCCGAGCCAGAGCCCGAGCCTCCGCAACCGCAGCCAGAGCCCGAGGTGAAACAGCCCGAGCCGGCGGCGGCTGCCACTCAGGCGCAGCCCACTCCGAGCGCGGCGGCCCCGGAGCCGACGCCTCCGCCGCCCGAGCCGGCGCCCACCCCGAGCGCAGCTGCCCCGGCTGCGCCCGAGAAGCCGGCGCCGAAGAAGCCGGTCGCCGCGGCTCCGCCCCCCGTCAAAGCTCCGGCTCCACCTCCCGCCGAGCCACCCGCTGCGGCCGAGCCCGCTCCGGCACCCAAGCCGGCGGTCAAGCCGCCCAAGCCCAAGCCGGCTCCTGCGCCAGCTCCGGCGGGCGACAACCCTTACTGAGCGCTAACGTTCAGCGCGAAGAGGTTGGCGACGTCTTCATCGACTGATCCCCGAATCGGGAACGTTCTCGCGGATCGCTATCGCCTCAACGAGCTCGTAGGCGAAGGCGGCATGGGCAAGGTGTACGCCGCGGAGCACGTACACATGCGCAAGAAGCTCGCGGTCAAGGTGCTGCACCGCGAGCTCACCAGCGTGCCCGAGGTCGTCGCTCGTTTCGAGCGTGAGGCGATGGCGGCGGCAAACGTCGACCATCCCAACGTCGCGGCGGCCACGGATTTCGGCAAGCTGGCCGACGGCGCGATCTTTCTCGTGCTCGAGTTCGTGCAGGGCAAGAACCTGCGCGACGAGATCGCCGCCGGCCCGTTTCCGACGCCGCGCGCCCTGCACATCGCGCGGCAGATCGCATTCGCGCTCAGCGCCGCTCACGCCCAGGGCATCGTCCATCGCGACCTCAAGCCCGAGAACGTGATGCTGATCGACAAGGCCGGCGATGCGGACTTCGTCAAGGTGCTCGATTTCGGCATCGCCAAGGTCCCGATCGGCGAGGTGTCCGCAGCCAGCAACAAGGGACAGATCATCACCAAGGCCGGCATGGTCTTCGGTACGCCGGAATACATGGCCCCGGAGCAGGCGCTCGGGCAACCCGTCGACGGCCGCGCCGATCTCTACGCGCTCGGCGTGATCCTGTTCGAGATGATCACCGGCAATCGCCCCTTCTCGGGCGACGACAAGGTGAGCATCCTGGGCCTGCAGCTCTCGACGCCGGCGCCCAAGATCAAAGAGCGCGCCCCGGGCGCCGACGTCTCAGCCTCGGTCGAGCAGATCGTGGAGAAGCTCCTGGCCAAGGACGTCGCCACGCGCTTTCAGAAGGCCGACGACGTGGCGGCGGCAATCGAGAGCGTGATCGGCCCGCCGCGCTCGACGCAAGCGTCCTCGCCCGGCTTCAGCAATCTGTCGCCGACGCCCGCGCCGCACGTCGGCAAGCCGACGTTTCTGCCCAACGATCCGCTGCCGCGCTTTCCGACCGAGGCGACGCTGGCCAAGGAGCTCGCGCCCCCGTCGAAGCCCCTGCCGCCAGCGCCCAAGCCGCCCGCGCCGCACGTCGGC
>DATLIL010000534.1:0-5161 GCA_035539475.1 Polyangiaceae bacterium | reverse complement strand
GCTCCACGAGCTCGTGAACGTGGCCGTCTGGACCGATGGGCAAGAAGTCGCGTTGTTCGACAAGACGAAGAAGAAGTCGGCCGCGGGCTCGAGCGAGCGGTGCGTGAGCCACGTCGTTGACCTCGGTCCCGCCGCAGAGCGTGTGCTCCGCGGTATCGAGCGCATCGCGAACACGGGGCCGCAGAGCCGGAAGAATAAGAAGGATCGTTGAAAAAGGAGAACGGCTCCATCCGCTTGGTCTGCCCAGGCCGCGAATGGAGCCGTCCAGGAGATGAACATGAATCTAGCATGCGCTTCTACGGAAACCAATACAGGGGGCGCACAGGTGCTGCCCTTCGAGCCCCATCACATCAACTACTTGAAAGAGCGCGCCGTCGATCCGGAGCGAGCGGCCCGCGCCGGCTTGCATACTGTTTCCCCGGAAGAAGGCGCGAAGCGGCTCGGGAGGGGCACTCCACTGCCCAGCTCCGGCCTGTGCATCCCCTACGCGAACGAGGCCTACGCGCGTATCCGCCTCGACACGCCGCTCGATGACGCGCGGTATCTCGCCCCTGCGGGTGTCGAGGTCCCCATCTACGTCCCGGCAGACATCCCGACGCAAGACGTGGGACAGCGTCTCTACGTGGTCGAGGCGCCCATCAAGGCGCTGGCGCTCGCGCACCATGGTTTTCCTGCCGTCGGTCTCGGGGGAACTGCGACGACCCTCACCACCAAGGGCGGTGATAGATACCTGAACGGGAGCTGGGACAAGATCCCGCTCCAAGGCCGCGAGGTCGGGATCCTGTTCGATGCCGGGCGTGCCACGAACCCGAGCGTCGCCCGCGATGAAGCGAGGCTCGTCTTGGGCCTCGAGAAGGCCGGCGCGACGGTGCGGGTGGCCGCGCTTCCGCTGAAGCCGAACGGCAAGGATCAGGGGCCGGATGACTTCCTCGCGGCCCATGGGCCTGCCGCCCTGCAAGCGGTCATCGACGCGGCCGTTCCCGCCAACCCTGTCGAGCGGGTCCAGTACATCTCCACGCGCTTCACCACGAACGAGGAGCGCGCTCGCGCGGCCACTGCGCTCCTCGATGACCTGCCGTTCCTGGCGTCGATCAGGGAGCGTGGCGTCGGTGTCGAGAAGGAGGTGTTGCGGCTCCTCAACAAGAACAAGTTCAAGGTGACGGCGAACGACCTGCACCGCGCCATGAAGCGGATGGAGGACAAGCGCAAAGAGAAGGCAGCATCGGCGCCCCAGGTGGTCTCTCCTTGCCGGAAGTCCGCCGTCCACAATGGCCAGTTATGCCTCGTCCACCGAACCGGCGACGTCGTCACGCATGAACCGATCTGCAACTTCACTGCCAGCATCCAGCACGAGGAGGTGCTCGATGATGGCGTCGAGCAGCAACGCCGCTTCACGGTGGCCGGCACGCTGGTGACGGGCGAGCAGCTCCACGCGGTGCACGTCAACCCGTCGGAGTTCGCGAGCGACGACTGGCCGCTCAAGAAGTGGGGCGCGAGGGCGGTTGTGTTTGCCCTTCCCCGCGTGGCCGGGCATCTCCGAGCTGCGGTCCAGGAGAACTCGAATCCGGCCTCTTCCACGACGTACACGCACACGGGGCTGCGCAAGCACCATGGAGACTTGATTTTCCTCCATGCGAACGGCGCGGTCGGAGCGGCAGATGTCGCCGTCGACATCGCCGACATCTTCCACCGCTACGAGCTGCCTGAGCTGGCAGAAGACGTCGCCGATGCCGTTCGGTTGTCGCTCGACTTCCTCGACGTGGCAGATCCACGGATCACGGCCGTGCTTCACGCGGCGGTGTACAGGGCGCCGTTGCAGAGCGTGCTCTACTGCGACGCAGCCATTGCGCCCTACGGGCTGAGCGGCAGCTTGAAGAGCTCCGTTTCGGCTGTCGCCCTGTCGCACTACGGCCTCTTCGACCACAAGACGCTGCCGCTGAGCTGGACCTCCACTGTCAGCGCGATCGAGGCGCACCTCTTCACGATGAAGGACATGCTCGTCGTCATCGACGACTACGTGCCGAAGAGCGCGGATCCCGGCGACGAGTACCACAAGAAGGCGGCGCAGGTCTTCCGATCGATCGGCAACGGCAACGCGCGCCAGCGCCTCACCCGCGACTTGCACCTCCGGCAGAGCCGGCCGCCGAGGGCCCTCGTCATCACGACCGGAGAACAACTCCCCGAGGGCAGCTCGATCCGGGCGCGTCTCATCACCATCCGCATGCGGCGCGAAGATGTCGACCTCGCGAAGCTGAGGTACTTGCAGCAGGCACGCCGCCGCTTGCCGCATGCGCTTCGAGCCTACATCGAATGGCTTCTGCCGCGCCTGGACAGCATTCGCACCGAGGCCGCGGAGATTCACGAGATGTACGCGGCGGCTCTCCAGCAACAGGGTGATGTTCATTTGCGTGCGCCGGAGGCGATGGCACACCTGCTCGTCGGCGCACACTACTTCGCGGAGTTCGCGGTCGACATGGGCGTTCTCGACGCCGCCGGGGCAAGCGCCTACATCGAGAAGGTGAAGGCCGCGCTCGTGGCGAACAGCCGCGACCAGGCGCGCCTGGCCACGGACATGAAGCCGAGCCGGCGCTTTCTCTCCGTGCTCAAGTCGCTCCTCACACAAGGTCGGGTGGGTCTGGTGACCAAGCATCTGCCGCTCACGAAGACCGAGGCGCACGGCACCATTCCCACGTCGTGCAGTGTCGGCGGCGGCAGGAACATCGGCTGGGTCGACGACAAGCTCGTCTACCTGGTCCCCGAGGCTGCGTACGAGTCCTTCGTGCAGGCCCTCAGGGCAATGAACGAGCCGATGCCGCTCGACCAGCAGGCGTTCTGGGCGCAGCTCGTGGAAGAAGGGCTGACCTCGAAAGGCGATGGGAAGAACCTGCACCCCAAGCGGCGCGTCGGCGGGGCCCGGACGCGGGTGGTGGAGCTGCCCAAGCACTACCTCCTCGATCCGAGCGAGATCGAGGAGCGCATCGACGAGGAGTTCGGCGACAGCGCGGACGAGCCCGACGACGATGACCCCGACGACGGGTCCGAGGGGGGCTCTGGGCCGGGAGGTGGTGCGGGGCCTGCGAGCGGGTCCGGGCAGCCGCCTGCGGGGCGCAGTGGGGATGCAGGGCCGCCTGCTCTCCACCCTGTCTCGCTGCGGCTCCCGCCCCCGGCCCTACTGGCCCTACCGCGGCCCTACCGTGGCCCTACCGTGGAATCGAGCGTTTCCGAGGCAAATCCAGCCAATTCTGAGAGGCGGCCCTACTGGCCCTACCTCCCAGAGGGTAGCTCCCAACAGGGCGGCGCTTCGGAGCAGGTGGGAGGAGATCTCACCCTACGTGGTGCTTCCCCTATGGGAGGCACCCCTGCCCCTGAAAAGGTAGGGCCAGTAGGGCCAGGGGCTCCAACTGCTGGATCTACCGAGGAAATCGTGGTCCAGCCTGGTAGGGCCACGTCGGGCCAGAGGTCGGGCCAGGAGACGGACCTCACCCCAGATGTCGCCACGTTCGCCACGGCCGCTTCCCGTGCCGGTAGGGTCGGCGTGGCGATGCGCTCGACGGGGGCCCGCCCGATCGTCGACCGGCCGAGCCTGCTCGCCCTGGCTACGCCGGACGGGCAGACCTGTGTGCTCGAGCTGTCGAAGCCAGGGGTTCTCGGGCCACTCGCCGATGTCCTCCGGGACGTGACCGTCGTGGGTCACGACATGAAGGCGTCGCTCATGCACCTCGCCCATCACCTAGGCGTGGAGCCGAAGGCCGCGCTCGACACGATGCTGCTCTGGAAGCTGCGCGATCTCGGAGAGCACATTGATGATCCGAAGTACTTCAACCTCGAGCGCGCTCGCGCGGAAGCGGGGCTCTCCTCGAACGACAACGCGCGGGCGGGAATTGGTGTGCAACGAGAACACGAGACAGTGCTGGCAGAAGCGCGGGATGTGCTTCGCATCGCCGACTGCCTGCGCGAGGAGCTCAAGCAATGCGGCCTGGACGAAGTCGCCGCGCTCGAGCTGTCGCTGCTCTCCCTTATCGCGCAGATGGAACTCGCGGGCGTGCCCTTCAACCGTGTGGAGTGGGCAAGCGTCGTGGGCGCGTGGGGCGCAGAGGCGGCGCTGATCAAGAAGCGCTTCGAGGCCAGGGGCGTCAACATCCACAACGACAAGGAGGTGCGCACCCTGCTCGGCCAGGAGGGCATCATCGTGCCTCGCACTGGCGGTGATGCGCTCGCGCCCTTCGCGCATGTTCCCCTCGTTCAAGACCTGGTGCGGTTCCGAAGCCTCCACGGCTTCGTCGCCGGGCCAGGAAAAGAAGTCCTGCGAATGTTGGACGAGAACAGCAGGGTGCATGCTTCGTTGCATCAGCTCGGCTGCGCGACGGGGCGCATGTCCTGCTCCCGGCCGAACCTGCTCGCGCTGCCGCGCGACAACAAGATCCGGGGATGCATCCAGGCTCCCCCGGGCAAGAAGCTCATCGTCGGCGACTACAACGCGATCGAGCTTCGCGTCCTCGCGGACTTCACCGGCGATGAGCGCCTCGTCGAGCTGTTCCAGCAAGGGCGAGACCCGCACACCGAGACCGCTATGCACATCTTGGGCGTATCTCCTGATGCTGTTACGAAACATGCGCGTAATAGGGCCAAGGCGATCAACTTCGGCCTGATGAACGGCATGGGAGCGGCGTCGCTCGTGACCTACGCCCTAGAGAACTTCGGGGTTGTGATGAGCCTCGAAGAGGCCGAGGAGTACAAGCGGAAGTACTTCGAGCACTACGTCCGCGTGCAGTACTGGCACGAGTACGTGCGAGAAGAAAAGCCTGACGGGTTGCGCACTGCGAGCGGGCGCATTCGATACTTCGGCGAGCCGAACCAGTACAACGCCAAGCTGTGCACACCCATCCAGGGCACCGCGGCCGACGGCATGAAGCAGGCGATGGTGCTCCTCGCACCGCACCTCAAGCGGCTCGGTGCGCAGATGATCCTCGCGGTGCACGATGAGCTCCTCGTTGAAGCCCCCGAAGAACACGCCGAGGAGGTCAAGGTGCTCATGCGCGACTGCATGATCGCCGGGATGAAGAAGTACGTGCCCTCGGTGCCGATTGTGGTCGAGCCCAAGGTGATGTCGCGCTGGGAGAAGTAGATGGGCCACGGGCGACGGGCGGTGGACATGCGAGCT
>DATLIL010000533.1:0-2998 GCA_035539475.1 Polyangiaceae bacterium | reverse complement strand
CGGCTGCGACGAGACGCCACAGTGCGCCAAGACCTGCGAGGATACGTTCGGAGCGGACCCGATCTACGAGAGCATTCGCACCTGCGCCAAGGACAACTGCGTCCAGGTCTGTAAGTTCTGAGCGAGCCGATGACTCCTTTTACCCCTGGAGCTGAAATACTCGGGCGCTACCGCCTGGAGCACGTGCTCGGGTCCGGAGGTATGGGTGAGGTCTGGTCGGCGCTACACCTGATCACTCACAAGCGGGTTGCGCTGAAGGTGCTGAAGGGCGAGAGCCACGAAGATGCGCGGGCCGAGTCGGTGCGGCGCTTCTTCCGCGAGGCTCGCGCGATCAGCGCGGTCAACCACCCGAACGTCGTCGCGGTCCATGACCTGTTCGAGCACGAAGGGTGCCCGATCATGGTGATGGACCTCCTGGAGGGAGAGCCTCTGTCGAGCAAGCTGGGCCGCGCCGGCGTGATCGGCATCGACGAGCTGGCGCGCCTGCTACTGCCAGTCATTTCTGCGGTCGGAGCCGCCCACGCTCGCGGGGTGGTGCATCGAGACCTGAAGCCAGAGAACATCTTTCTCGCGCTTTCGCCGTCGGGTGCGCTCGAGCCCAAGGTGCTCGACTTCGGCATCGCCAAGCTCTCGCCCGCTGCGATCGAGGCGGAGCAAACCGAGGCGCTGACCAACACGGGCACGTTGCTCGGGACGCCCTATTACATGGCGCCCGAGCAGGTCTTCGGCGAGAAGGCGCTCGACGCGCGCTGTGACGTCTGGGCCATGGGCGTCATTCTCTATCTCTGCCTTTCGGGCCGGCGGCCTTTCGACGGCGACAACGTCGGGCAGATCTTCAAGAGCATCGTCACCCGTTCGCCCCTGCCGCTCCGTACCGTGAATCGTGCCGTGCCAGCCGACCTGTCCGCGCTGGTGGACCGCATGCTGGAGAAGAACGTCGAGACACGATGTCCGGACCTGCGCGAGGTCTTCGAGGTCCTGGGCCGCTACGCCGACGTCAGCGCCATTCCCTTTGGTCCGCCCTCGAGCGCCGTGAGCGTCGGCCTGACGAGCCTGGCGCCTGGCACGCGTTCCAGCTTGCCCGTCGCGGAGGCGCCCACGGAGATGGTTTCGGGTCAGCCCGCCCTTTCGGTGCTGACGTCGCCACCTTCCGGGACGCTGGCAGAGACCACGCTCGAGCCCAGACCCGTGCCGCGCCGCCGCGGGCGCACGAACATGATCGTCGGGTTGGTGGGTGCGACCCTCGCCGCCATCACGACCGTCGTCGTCATCCATCGATCGCGTGAAGCGACGGAGCCACCTGCCGCAGGCATGAGTCTCGAGTCACGCAGCGAGGCGGCGGCGAGCAGCGAACCCTCCCCGCCGGTCGCTCCTGCGGTCGTCGTGGGGGACGTCGCGGAGGTGCCGAGCGCGCTGCCGCCACCCAAGCTCAGCGTCGAATCCGCCCGCCCGCCGAGCCCCGCGGTTTCCAGTCGCTCCGCCCGCCCGCGGGCTCCGAGCTCCGAAGCGCAGCGGGTCCAGCCCGCCGTGGCGCCCGCCGCTCCCGCCAAGTTGCCCGGCGGCATTCTGGATCAAGAGAAGGCCCCGTTCTGAGCAAGCGCCGAGGTGGTGCGGGTGAGCGTCGAGCAAGATCGGCATAGCTCCAACCCGCGACCCCGACACTATGCAGCTCCTGCTCGAACGATTCGTCGTCGTGGCCTGCGCTCACCGGAAGCGCTCGGCAGATTTTCCGATGGATCTGCACGTTCCAGCGCGATGACGGGCATGGACCACAACTTGCTCATTGCCGAGCATGCCCAACCCAAAGCGCTCGAACCTACGTCTCGCCTGGCCAGCGCTCATCTTCCTGGCGGCGAGTGCCTGCTCGGAAGCAGCACCGAACGCTGAACGGACGGTGGCTCCGGCCGAGCGCGGTTCGCCAGCGGATGTGGGTGCGGTGGAAGCGAGCGAAGCGGCCAGCGTGCGACCCGCGTCGTGTGCTGCCGAGGTCGAGGAGCCTGCGATCGACGAAAGCGTCGACGACCCCGCGGTCGAGGAGGTGGACGAGCCTGCGATCGACGAAGGCGTCGAGCCTGCGATGGACGAAGGCGTCGAGCCCGCGGTCGACGACACTGTAGAACCCGTAGTGACTCCGGTCGACGCCGGTGACGTGGTCGACACGGTGGCGCCGGAGCTCGCGGGTGGCGATGTTCCCGGTGCAGACGCCGAGCCGGTGCCAGCACTGCCTGAGGAGGATCCGACGCTCGTCCACGATCCCGGGACCGTCGACGTCATCGACATTCACGAAAACGGAAGTTCCACTCCCATCCAGACGAACCTCTCGCCCGGAGAGGTTTTGCTGGCCGACCCCTGTACCGGGGTGACGGACGGCTCCTACTGCGCCACGAACCTGGGCGCCTCCAACGACAGGACGGAGATCTACTATTGTGAAGCAGGAGCAACGCGCTCGATCGGCGAGTGCGTTGCTCAGTGCGACTCGAGGATCAACTTCTGCGATAGCGGTAACGGAGCGAGCGGAGGTTCGGTCCACAAGGCCGACACGGCCAGCCCGTGCATCAGCTGTCTCGAAAACGCCTGTAACGGCGAGATGATCGCGTGCGCCGACGACCCGACTTGCTCCGCGCAATGGCCGTGTCTCACGACCTGCACGACGGAGAAGTGTGAAACCACGTGCTCCTACAACTTCTCGGTGACTGCCGACGATGGCGGCTGGCGAAAATGCGCGGACCACTGCGCCAGCCAGTGCAACTGACCAGGAGCGCCCATGCACCCCCAAAGCTCGATACTCATCCTCGTCACTGTCTTCGCAGCCCTGCAGGGCTGTGCCGGTGCGGCTCCGAAAGAAGCTGCCGAACGCGAGCCCGAGCCTGGCAGTTCGCTCGGCAGCGAGACCGACACCTGGGTGCAGCCGAGCACCTCGGATGACCCCGGAGAACAAGAGAGCGCGCTCGCTGCACCTCGAGTGCCGGCACAGGAGGAGGGGGCCGGCGGTGATCCC
>DATLIL010000532.1:0-2268 GCA_035539475.1 Polyangiaceae bacterium | reverse complement strand
GCCTGCCAGTGCATGAGCACGGTGGCCATCGTGAAGCGCGAGTCGGGCGGGTGGCGCTGGCCGCTGTTCATGGTCGCCTATATGACGGTGCTGGCCTACAGCGCCTCACTGTTCGTGTATCAGGTCGGCTCGCGTCTCGGCTGGGGCCTCTGACGATGTGGCAAGAGGCGGGCGTCGTCATGATCGTGGGAGGCGCCGTGGCCTACCTGGCGCGCAAGCTGTTTGGCGCCGGTCCGCGGCCGAAGAAGACGCAGTCGTTCGTCCCGCTGTCCGACCTCAAACGCCGCCGCTAGCGGCCGGTTCCCGGTACAATCCTCAGCGATGTCCCCCCGTGCCCTTGCCGCGGGGCTGCTGGCGTGCATCATCCTGGCCGCCGGGCAGCCACGCGCGCACCAGGAACCGCTGCGCACGCGCGCCGAGCTCTCGAACTTCGAGGAGACCAGCACCTACGCTGACGTCGAACGGGTCGTCGGCGCGCTTGCGGCCAGTCCGCTGGTCCGTCGCGAGAGCTTCGGTCCGAGCGAAGAGGGTCGCCTGCTCCCACTGCTCGTGATTTCCGATCCGCCAGTCGGGACCCCGGCCGAGGCGCGCAAGCTGGGACGTCCTCTCGTGTTCGTCCAGGCGAACATCCACGGCGGGGAAGTTGAGGGCAAGGAAGCCGTGCTGATGCTGGCGCGCCGGCTGGTGGACGGCGATCTGAAGCCGCTGACCAGGCAGCTCGTCATCCTGATCGCGCCGCTCTACAACGCGGACGGCAACGAGCGCCGGCTCGGACATAACCGCCCCGAACAGAACGGCCCGTTCGGAGCCGTGGGGACGCGCGAGAACGCACGCGGGCTCGATCTCAATCGCGACTACATGAAGCTCGAAAGCGCCGAGGCGCGAGCGCTCGTCGGACTGCTCACGACCTGGGATCCGCACGTGGTAGCCGACCTCCACACGACCAACGGGTCGTATCACGGTTATCAACTGACTTACGCCCCAACCCTGACTCCGAACGCCGACCCGTACCTCGCCTCGTTCGCCCGCGACACCTTGCTGCCTGCCGTGCGCAAGGCGCTCCTGGACGGCCCGGGCTATCGCACCTACTTCTACGGAAACTTCGCGTCCGAGTCCGGCGACGCCCGTGAAACCGCGCGCGTCGATCCCGAACATCCGGGTGACACCGTCTGGCGCACCTTCGATCACCGCCCGCGCTTTGGCAACAACTACGTCGGTCTTCGAAACCGCATCGCCGTGCTCTCGGAGGCCTACAGCTACCTCGATTTCCAGGGCCGTGTCGCAGTGACGTCGGCGTTCGTGGAAGAGCTCTGGCGCGCGTCGGCGAGGCACGCGGCGCGCATCCTGAGCCTCACCGCCCAGGCCGATCGTCTGTTGAGCGCGCGGATCAAGGCCTCCAAACCAATCGAGCTCGGCCTCGACTTTCGCATCCAGCCCAATGCCGAGCTCTCGACGATTCTGGTCGGTGATGTCAGCGCCAGGACCAATCCGCTGACCGGCGCGGAGATGCGGCAGATGACCGAGCTGGCCGCGCCCGTACGGATGAAGGAATTCGGGACGTTCACGGCGACCCGCACACGGCCGCTCCCGACGGCCTGGATCATCCCGCGCGGCCTGGCGGCGAGCCCCCGGATGGCCGCCGCGCTCGACCGGCTGCGGTGGCACGGCATCGAGACCGAGACGCTCGACGCGCCCGCGCAGATGGACGTCGATCGCTTCGTCATCCAGACCCTCACGCGGTCGGACCGAGCCTTCGAGAATCACCACGAGGCACGTCTTTCGGTGACGATGGAGCGCGCCGCGTTGACGGTGGACCCGGGGTCCGTGTTGATCAGGGCCAATCAGCGCCTGGCCCGCCTTGCCTTCTATCTGCTCGAGCCCGACAGCGACGATGGCCTGGTGACCTGGAACATCATCGACGAAGGCCTCACCTCCGGTCAGGGCTACCCCGTCTACCGGGTGCGCTGACGGTCTGCGCATCTGCGCCAGTCGGCCCTCGTCATCTGCGGATCTGCGCCTTCTGCGGCCTGCGACGATTCGCCGCATCGGCAAGCGGCCCGTGGCCTCGTAGACTGCTCGTCATGTTCGCCGGTGTTCTCCGTTGGATGGCAGCCGCTATGTTCGGCGGCTTCCTGTGCTGCGCCGGCGGGACCGTGCTCGCTCAAGAAGCCATCGCGCACGCGAGCGTCAGCGGGCGGGTCACTGACCCCCAGGGCGCCGCCGTGGTCGGGGCCATGGTTGTAGTGCGGCACCTCGAGACGAGCGTCT
>DATLIL010000531.1:0-15175 GCA_035539475.1 Polyangiaceae bacterium | reverse complement strand
AGCGAGGCCTGCCGGCCTTGACGCGCTCGACCGCGTTGCGATAACTCAGGCCGAGGCTGTCTCGGTAGCCGTGCCGGTCACCGTGGTCGACGTGCCTGCGGCGCAAGGTGCCTGAGTGCAGGGCCCCGAGCTACAGCCGGCTTGCTGACAAGCCAGTCCGTCGCAACCTATCGGACCCGCTTCGGGGACGGACGCGTCCACGTCGATGATCGGGGTATTCGACGGGCTGCCGGCGCTACCGGCGCTCGCTCCGGCGACGTTCTGAGGCGCGCCAGCGGGACCCGCTGTCGCCTCGCAGCCGCCCGCGATCGCAAACAGCACCGACGGATAGACCAGACCCTTGAGGCGCGTCATGCGCGAAAACTCTCCACGATAAGCCCGGCACGGCTACCGAGACAGCCTCGGCCTGAGTTATCGCAACGCGGTCGAGCGCGTCAAGGCCGGCAGGCCTCGCTCAGGCACGATTCCGGCGCGAATCGTGGAGTGAACCTCTAAAGATTGCTTCGGGCTGCAAGCCGCTCACTTCAGCAGCTTGAACTCGATGCGGCGGTTCTTTTCGCGACCCTTGGCGGTCTTGTTGTCTTCCAGCGGCTCGCTCGAGCCGGCGCCGCGCGTCTGAATGCGGTCCTGCTCGACGCCGTGGTCGACGATCCAGGTCTTGACCGCGGCGGCGCGATCTTCGGACAGCTTCTGGTTGAAGGCGGCGTCGCCCTCGCTCGAGGTGTGGCCGCTGATTTCCACGCGCACGGTCGGGAACTTCTTGAGCACCTCGACCGCCTTGGACAGCGTCTTCACGCTCGTCTTGCGGATCGTGGCCTTGGCGCGATCGAACTCGATGCCCTGGATCACGCCGGTGAAGGCCGCGACCTCCTTCGGGATCTCGTCCGGGCAGCCGTCGGTGTCGTCGAAGCCGTTCTTGGTCTCCGGCTCCTTCACGCACTTGTCCTTGTCGTCGAGGATGCCGTCGCCGTCCGTGTCGCGGATCGGGCAGCCGTCGGGCTGAACGCCCTTTTCCTCGGGACAAATGTCGCAGGGCAGCGGGACGCCGTCCTTGTCGCTGTCGAGCTCGGGGCAGCCGTTGGGCGCGATCCCCTTCTCGAACGGGCAGTGGTCCTGCGGATCGACGACGCCGTCGCCGTCGCCGTCCGGCGGGCAGCCGTTGGGCGTGAGCGCGGGAACGTCCGCACACTCGTCCTTCATGTCGGGCACCGTGTCGCCGTCGGCGTCAGGAGCCTTTTCCGGAGCAGCTGCCACCGGAGCCGGGCGATCCAGATTGAAGGCGAGGCCGAGCTGGATCTCGTCGTTCCAGGCCATGCCGCCCCATTCATCGTCGATGCGATCGGTCAGCGTCTCGCGGAACTCGAGGCGCAGGGCCACCGGATCGCTGAGCGCTGCCTTGAAGCCCGCGCCGAAGTGAAACGCCGCGTCCGTGTCCGGGCCCAGCACCCGGCTGTTGGCCTGCAACGAGCCGCCACCCACCACGACGAAGGGCACCACGCTCCACAGCGCGAGCTGGCCGACGATCTGCCCGCGGTAGGCGTTGAAGTCGACGCGCGTGTCCGTGTCGGTGACGGGGTTGGTCACCGCACCGCGCGCGTGCATGTACTCGATCTCGAGTCCGAGGAACTTGGAGGGGTAATAGCCCAGGCGCCCGCCGAGCATGTACCGCGACGGCCACTCGTACGGCACCTGCGTCCCCGAGCTGGACAGATCGAGACCACCCGAAGGGAAGAAGTAGCCCGTGAAGGCGCCGATCTCGAAGCGGCCGTCGGTCGGAACGTAACGCTGCAGGTAGGGCTTGTCGCCGCCGGCATTCGTGCTCGCGGCTTCGCTGGCGTCGGCCTCACCTTCGGCGTTCGCGCCTTCCTCCGTCGAGAGTGACAGGCTGCCCGATGCGCTGGCGTCCGTTTCGGTCGAGGGCTCCGTGGCAGGCTCGGAAGCTGGTTCCGTCTGCGCGGCCAGCGATCTCGAGACCAGGACCAGTACGCTGCCGAACCGCATCGTCTTCTTCATCATCGCCGCTAGACCTTTCGCTCCTCGCTCACGAACTGAGCTTGCCTAAGTGGGGGGTTATCCCAGGCATTACTGCGGCAAACAAGGAGACGCGATGATGATCGGGCTTTTTAACCAGGCCGGGCGCCCGAATGGAACGGATCCCATGTAGCCCGTGCTCGCACAGTGCTCACCACACGCCGCGTGCGTGATCGAGCGGCAGCGGGCGCCACGCATTCAGCACGTGCATGTAGCCGGCGCGCTCGTAGGCAGTCGCGTTGTCGCAATGCGCGAGGTTCAGCGCGCCTCTCAGCTGTGAGAGCCGTTCGTAGCCGTGCTCGTCCATCCAGCGCGACAGTCCTTCGCGCAGCGTGGAGAAGACTCCCACGCCGTGTCGAATGACCTCCGACACGACCTGCACGCAGTGCGCGCCCGCCAGGACGGATTTGACGACGTCCTCGGGGCCATGAACACCGCCGGAGACGGCGAGGCTCGTGCGCAGTAGCGGCGACAGCGCGGCAAGCCAACGCAGCCTCAGCCGGAGCTCACTCGAAGTCGAGAGCTCGAGTCGGGTGGTGACGCCCAGCGGTTCGAGCTCGATGTCTTGCTGGTAGAAGCGATTGAACAGCACCAGCCCGTCCGCGCCGCAGTTCTCCAGGCTCCGAGCGAAGTGAGCGAGGCAGGTGAAGAAGGGCGTGAGCTTGACGGCGAGCGGCAGGCGGGTCGTGGCTCGCACGGACCTCACGACGTCGAGCAGGCGCCGCTCCAGAGCCTCCGACGATTCCGAGGGGTCGTTGGCGACGGTGTACAGGTTGAGCTCCAGCCCATCGGCGCCGGCCTGATCCAGGAGCGCCGCGTACTTGACCCAGCCGTCCGGCGTGACGGCGTTGAGCGACGCAAACACCGGGATTGAAACCGCGGACTTCAGTCGCCGCAGGTGTTCCACGTAGTCCTCGGGAGCGAGCATGAACTCGCGCGCCGCTGGCAGGAAATAGGCGGCCTGCTCCCTGGCCTGGTCGTCGAGTGATGCAAAATCACCCCGCGTCACCCGCTGCATGCTGATCTGTTCCTCGAACAAGGAGCGCATGACGATGGCTGACGCGCCCGCCTCCTCGGCGCGGCGAACGGCGTCCAGGTTTTCGATCAGCGGAGAGGCGCCCAGCACGATGGGGTGGGGCAGCTCGAAACCCAGGTACGTTGTTCGCAGGTCCATGATAACGAGTCCGCCTGCATGGCTCGTGCCGGCGCGGCACGCGGCGTGCACCACCGCTGGGAGTCATGTCGGCTGGCGAACATGCCCGCGAGGCGGCTCGACTGATGCGCGGTTTTGCCGAGCGCACCGGGCTGAGCTCCGAAAGCCCTGCGCAGCGCTACCTCTGGACGGACGCCTTTGCCGTGTGCAACTACCTGGCACTCGCTCGCCGGACGCACGACGCTGCGTACGGCGAGCTGGCGCTCCGGCTGGTCTATCGCGTTCACCACGTCCTTGGGCAGCATCGGCCCGACGACGCGCACCACGGCTGGCTCAGCGGTCTCGCTGGCGACCAGGCAGAGGCTCACCCGACCCGTGGGGGCCTGCGTATCGGCAAGCCGCTCCCGGAGCGCAGCCCGGAGGAGCCACTGGACGACGATCTCGAATGGGAGCGGGACGGGCAGTACTTCCACTATCTGACGCAGTGGATGCACGCCCTCGATCAAGCCGCGCGCTGGACCGGGCAGCCTCGCCTCAACGCCTGGGCGAGAGAGCTCGCAGAGACGGCCCATCGAGCCTTCGTTCGTCGAGCGCAGGGACGTACGCCACGACTCTACTGGAAGATGAGCATCGACCTGTCTCGCCCGCTCGTCGCATCGATGGGCCAGCACGACCCCCTCGACGGCTTCGTTGCTTGTGCCGAGCTTGGAGCAACGGGCGCCAATCCGGAGCTCGAGCAGGCAACGGCGGACTTCGAGAGCATGATCGCCCGTCACGCGCTGGCGACCGCAGATCCACTGGGTCTCGGCGGGCTCCTGAGCGACGCCTGCCGGATCGAGCAGCTGATCGAGCGCGGCGCTCTTGCCGGTGACGATCTGCTCGACACCGTGCTCGGCGCGGCACTCGACGGTCTCGCCTACTACTCGATGCAGATCGATCTGGGCAGGCCGGCGGGGCGACGCTTGGCCTTTCGCGAGCTCGGGCTGGTGATCGGCCTCGCCGGCATCCAGGCGGGCCTCTGTCGCACCCGTGCCCCGAGCCTCGCTCCGTACACGAAGCTCGGCGCGGCGATCCAGGCCTTCTGGCTCGATCCCAGGAACCGCTCGGCTCGAACCTGGACGGAGCATCAGGACATCAACGACGTGATGCTGGCGACGAGCCTGGTGCCGGAGGGCTACCTGAGCTTGCAGCCGATGCCGCTGGCTTCCTAGTTCGAGACCGCCGCTCGGCGCGCGCATGTTTTGCGCGAGCGCGTCCCGTCGGCGCAGCGCTTGCGTCGAAACGCGGCGTTTAGACGGGAAAAATCCAGGCACGGCTCTTGCGATGGGCGGCGTTCGGATGTCCACGACCATCGAACGCTTCAAGTACGACGATCGCACCGTGCGGCGCTTCACCATGGCCACGGTCGTGTGGGCGCTGGTGGCCACGCTGGCCGGTCTCTGGTGTGCGCTGCTGCTGGTCATGCCGTCGTTGAGCTTCGGCTTGCCCCAGCTCGGCTTCGGGCGCCTTCGCCCGTTGCACACCAACGCCGCGATCTTCGCCTTCGCCGGCAACGCCATCTTCGCTGCCATCTACTACTCGAGTCAGCGCCTGCTCAAGACGCGCATGTGGAGCGACAAGCTCTCCTCGTTCCATTTCTGGGGCTGGCAAGCCATCATCGTCGCCGCGGCGCTGACGATTCCGTCGGGGTTCACCCAGGCCAAGGAATACGCCGAGCTCGAGTGGCCGATCGATCTCGCCATCGCGGTCGTGTGGATCGCCTTCGCGGTCAACTTCTTCGCCACCATCGCACGTCGCCGTGAGCGGCACATTTACGTGGCGATCTGGTTCTACATCGCCACCATCGTCACGGTCGCGTTGCTCCACGTCTTCAACAACCTGGTGGTGCCGGCTGGTCCACTGAAGAGCTACTCGGTCTACGCCGGCGTGCAGGACGCGCTGATGCAGTGGTGGTACGGCCACAACGCGGTGGCGTTCTTCCTGACGACGCCGTTCCTGGGCCTGATGTACTACTTCCTGCCCAAGGCCGCGGAGCGCCCCGTATTTTCTTACCGGCTGTCGATCCTGCACTTCTGGTCGCTGGTCTTCATCTACATCTGGGCCGGCCCGCACCATCTGCACTACACGGCGTTGCCGGAGTGGGCCGCGACGCTCGGTATGTTGTTCTCGGTCATGCTCTGGATGCCGTCGTGGGGCGGCATGATCAACGGCTTGCTCACGCTGCGCGGCGCGTGGCACCGCGTCAGCGTCGACCCGGTGCTCAAGTTCTTCGTGGTCGGCTTGACCTTCTACGGCATGGCCACGTTCGAGGGGCCGATGCTCTCGATCAAGAGCGTCAACGCGCTGTCGCACTACACCGATTGGACGATCGCGCACGTGCACAGCGGTGCGCTCGGCTGGAACGGTTTCATGAGCTTCGGCATGCTGTACTGGCTGGCGCCGCGCTTGTTCCAGACCAAGCTCTGGTCGCCCAAGCTGGCCGAGGCGCACTTCTGGGTCGGCAGCATCGGCATCCTGCTCTACATCGTCGCCATCTACGCGGCGGGCGTGACCCAGGGTCTGATGTGGCGGGCCTTCGACGAGACGGGCCGCCTGGCTTACCCGGACTTCATCGAAACCACGGTGCGCCTGGTGCCGATGTACTGGGTGCGCGTCGTCGGCGGATGTCTCTACGTCGCCGGCGTGGCCATGGCGCTGATCAACGTCGTCATGACCTGGAAGCGGCGGCCGGCCACCTACGAGGAGCCCGAGATCGAGGCACCCGCGTTGGGTGAGTACACGGGCGAAGAGCCGAAGCTCGTCATCCCGCGCCACGCGACCCAGCTCCGCATCGCCTATCAGCTGCGCTACTTCGCGGCCGCCGCCTGGCACCGCGTGTGGGAGCGCAAGCCGCTGCGCTTCACGGTCTGGGTCGTCGTCGCGGTCGTCGCCGCTTCGCTGTTCGAGATCATTCCCACGTTCCTGATCCGCTCGAACGTGCCCGGAATCGCCTCGGTCAAGCCGTACACGCCGCTGGAGCTCGCCGGTCGCGATCTCTACATCGCGGAGGGTTGTTACAACTGTCATTCGCAGATGGTGCGGCCCATCCGCGCCGAGACCGAGCGCTACGGCGAGTACTCCAAGCCGGGTGAGTTCGTCTACGACCACCCCTTCCAGTGGGGCTCGCGGCGCATCGGTCCCGATCTACATCGCATCGGCGGCAAGTATCCGCACCTCTGGCACGTGCGGCACATGGAGGACCCGACCTCGACCACACCGCAGTCGATCATGCCCGCTTACCCCTGGATGCTCAGCGACGATCTTTCGTTCTCGAGCATTCAGCCGCGCGTCGACGCCATGACCATGCTGGGCGTGCCCTACGGCGAGGCCGTGACTCGGGCGGAGCCGATGGCGCGCGAGCAGGCCGCTGAAATCGCCGCCGAGATCACGCGGCAAGGCGGTCCGGCGCACCTCGAGAACAAGCAGATCGTGGCGCTGATCGCCTACTTGCAGCGCCTCGGAACCGACATCAAGCCAAAGCCCGAGCCGCCGCCGAGCCCGGGTGAACGGCAAGCGGCGCAGCCGGCCGGCGCGGCGCAGGGAGGTGGAACGTGAAGCTCAGTGACGTGATGAGCGCAATGCAGCTGTCGAGCTATGCGCAGGTCGGGCTGGTGCTGTTCTTGCTGGCCTTCGTCCTGATTGCCGTGGACGTTGCACGCAAGAGCCAGCGCGAGCTCGAGCACGCGCAGAATCTGCCGCTCGAGAAGGAGAGCAGCACGGAGGACCGCAAGCCATGACCAAGGCTCGAGACGAAATCGATGTGCTCGATCACGAGTACGACGGCATCAAGGAGTACGACAATCCGCTGCCGCGCTGGTGGGTGCTGACTTGCTGGGCGAGCTTCTGGTTCTCGCTCGCCTACTTCGGCTACTACCACGTGTTCGACAAGGGCGAGAGTGTGGCCGCGACCTACCAGCGCGAGCAGATCGCCGCTCGCGAGCAGCGCCTGGCGCAGTCGGCAAAGCAGCAGGTGAGTGAGGCGGGGCTGAGCGTGCTCGTCGCCGACAGCGCGCTCGTGGCGGACGCCAAGCTGCTCTATGGCCAGCGCTGCGCCGTGTGTCACGGCCCCGACGGCCAGGGCCAGATCGGTCCGAACCTGAGCGACGGCAGCTGGCTCCACGGCCGCGGTGAGCTGACGCAGATCTACACGGTCATCTCCGAAGGTGTGCCCTCCAAGGGCATGCCGACCTGGCAGGCACAGCTCTCGCCGGTGGAGCTGCAAAAGCTCACGGCCTTCGTCGGCTCGCTGCGCGGCAAGAACCTCCAGGGCAAGGCGCCGGAAGGAACTCCGATCGGACCATGAGCGCGCCGGTCTCACCAGAGCGCGTCTTGCCGACGCTCAACGCCGACGGCTCACGTCATCGCATCCGCCCGCGGCTCTACAGCGGGCGGTACTGGCGCGCCCGGCGCGCCGCGGCCTACGCGCTGATGGCGCTGTTCGTGGCGCTGCCGCTCTTGCGCATGAACGGCAAGCCGCTGGTGCTGCTCGACGTGCCGGGCAGGCAGTTCGTGCTGTTCGGGCGCACGTTCCTGCCCACGGACGGCATGCTGCTCATGCTGCTCCTGCTCGTCATCTTCGTCGGTGTCGTCCTGGTCAGCGCTCTGCTCGGACGTGCCTGGTGCGGCTGGGCGTGCCCGCAGACCGTGTACATGGAGTTTCTCTTTCGGCCGATCGAGCGGCTCTTCGAGGGCCGCCGGGAGGACCAGCTGCGCCTCGACAAGAAGGGTCTGAGCCGCCGCCGCCTGGCCAAGAACGTCGTCTTTGCGCTGATCAGCGTCGCGCTCGGTAACCTGTTTCTGTCGTATTTCGTCGGCGTCGACGCGCTCTTGCACTGGCTCGGGCGCTCGCCGCTCGAGCACCCGGGGCCGTTCCTGGTGATGGCCGTGACCGCCGTCCTGGTCTTCTGCGACTTTGCCTACTTCCGCGAGCAGATGTGCACCGTGGCCTGCCCCTACGCGCGGCTGCAGTCGGTGCTGCTGGACGAGCGATCGCTGCTCGTGGGTTACGACCAGCGCCGCGGCGAGCCGCGCTCCAAGGGCAAGGCGCGGCCCGGTCACGGCGACTGCATCGACTGCGCTGCCTGCGTGGTGGCCTGCCCGACGGGCATCGACATCCGCCAGGGGCTGCAGCTCGAGTGCATCGCCTGTACTCAGTGCGTGGACGCCTGCGACTCGATCATGGACAAGATCGGCAAGCCGCGCGGGCTCATCCGCTACGGCTCCCAGGCCAGCCTGGAGCGTGGTCTCGAGCGGCGCGTGCTGCGGCCGCGAGCCGTCGCCTACGCCCTGCTCTTCGCCGTCATGATCGGGCTGCTGTTCACCTTCGGCCGGCGCGGCGCCGAGGTGGACATCACGGTGCTGCGCGGCATCGGTGCGCCGTACCAGCTGAGCGCTGGTCTCGTGCAGAATCAGATCCGTTTCAAGCTGCAAAACCGGACCGACGCAGCGCAGCGGTACACGATCGAGCTCGTCGAGCCGGGGGCCTTGCGCCTGGTCGCGCCGGGCAGTCCGCTCCGCGTCGCCGCTGGCTCGCAGGTGGAGACCAGCCTGTTCGTTCTGGCACCGCCCGAGTCCTTCGTCGGCGGCGCCCGCGCGGTGCGCTTCAGGGTGACGGACGAGCGCGGCCACTCCTACTTTCAGGACTACAAATTGCTCGGACCCAAGTCAGGAGGCTTGCGATGAACTGGGCCTACGTTCCTGCCGGTTTGCTTCTGGCGATGCTGAGCGGACTGCTCACGATGGCGCGCATCGCCGAGGACGATCCGGGCTTTGCCGTGGAGCGCGACTACTACCAGAAGGCCAGCGACTGGGACGGAGCGCTGGCGCAGCAGGCCCAGAACGAGAAGCTCGGCTGGCAGGCGGAGCTCACCGTCAGCGAGCTGCCTAGCGGCAGGCTGTCGCTCTCGGTAAAGCTTCGCGATCGGGCGGGCGCTCCGATCCCGGACGCGCACGTGTCGGTGGAGGCATTTCACAATGCTCGCGCCGCGAACCGCGTTGCACTCGAGCTCAGTCCCGGGCCGACGGGTTACGCCGCCGTGATCCCGCCGCAGCGCGCGGGGCTCTGGGAATTCCGGCTGTCGGCTCGAGCCGGCAGCGATCGCTTCACCAGCGTGCTCCGGCAGCAGCTCGGGGGCAGGCCATGACGCCGTCGCTGCTCATCGGCGTGCTCGCGGCCAGTTTCCTCGGGTCGTTGCACTGCGCCGCCATGTGCGGTCCATTCGTTGCCGTCTACTCGGGGCTGGGTAACGGGAGCTCGCGCTGGGCCGGCCACGCTGCGTACCACCTCGGCCGGCTCGTCACCTACAGCGCGCTCGGCGCCGTCGCGGGTGCGGTCGGCAGTGCCGTCGACCTGGCTGGCTCGACCGCAGGCGTGGCGCGCGTTTCTGCCTTCGCTGCGGGCTTCGTCATGGTGTTGCTCGGGCTCGCCAGCTTGCTCGAAATGCAAGGCCTGCGTTTGCTCCCCGCTGGTGGCGCCGCCGCGTCGCGAGCGCTCGGCCCCGTGCTGTCCAGGCTCCACGGCAAGCCACGTCCGGTGCGCGCTCTGATCGTGGGGCTGTCGACCACGCTTCTGCCCTGCGGTTGGCTCTACGCCTATGCGCTGACCGCCGCCGGGACGGGCAGCCCGCTCACGGGCATGGCGGTCATGGGCGCCTTCTGGCTCGGCAGCGTGCCGCTCCTGCTCGCCGCGGGCGTCGGCATCGGCGCGCTCTCCGCGAAGTTTCGTCGCCATGTGCCGGTGCTCAGCGCCGTGCTTCTGGTCGTCGTCGGGCTCGGCACGATCGTGGCACGCGTCAACGTTCCCAGCTTTGCCGTTCGGACCCTGGTCCAGCCGAATGAACCCCCCTGTCCCTTCCACGCTCATTGAGCGCTCGCTGCTCGCTGCGGCGATCGACCAAGCCGTGGCGTGCGCGCACTGCGGCCTGCCCGTGCCAAAAGCCTTGCTCGAGCCACGCGGGGCCTCGTTTTGCTGTCATGGCTGCCGCACCGTCTACGCACTGATTCATGCACACGGCCTCGACGGCTACTACCTGGAGCGAGAGCGCTCCGGCGAGCGTGGGCGGCCCGCCAGGACCACAGCGCGCAAGTACGAGGAGCTCGACGACAAGGACTTCGCCGAACGACGTTGCCTACCCCTGGCCGACGGCTCGGCGTCCGTCGAGCTCTACCTCGAGGGCATCCATTGTTCGGCCTGCGTCTGGCTGGTCGAGAGCCTGCCGCGCGTAGTCCCCGGCGTGCGCGAAGCGCGGTTGAACGTCGGACGTTCGCTGCTCAGCGTCATCTGGGATCCGGCAGCGGTCAGGCTCAGCGCCGTGGCCCGTGCGCTGGACCAGCTCGGCTACGCTCCACACCCGGCGGCCAGCGAGCGGGCACAGGCAGAACGCCTTCGCGACAGGGCGCTGCTCCTGCGCATCGGTATTGCCGGTTTTTCTGCCGGTAACGTGATGCTGATGGCGTTCGCGCTCTACGGCGGCGCCTTCTCCGGGATGCAGCGCGAGTTCAGCGCGCTCTTCCGTTGGGCCAGCTTCGGACTGGCGCTGCCCTCGGTGCTGTACTGCGCCGCTGTCTTTTATCGCGGAGCGCTGGCGGCGCTACGTACGCGGGCGCCGCACATGGACCTGCCGATCAGCATCGGCATCGCCGCCGGCTTCGTCTGGGGAGCACTCAATACGCTGCGCGGCACGGGCGAAATCTATTTCGACTCGTTGACGACGCTGATCTTTCTTCTGCTGGTCGGGCGCTTCTTGCAGCAGCGTCACCAGCGCCGGGCCGCGAGCGCCGCGGAACTGGCTCAGGCTCTGGCGCCGAGCATCGCGCGCGTTCGCGTCGGTGACGAGATTCGCGAGGTCGAGGCCAGCGGCGTTCGTGCCGGAACCCTGGTCGTCGTGGCTGCCGGTGAGCGCATTCCCGTGGACGGACGCATCGCCGCCGGCAGCTCCAGCGTGGATCTCTCCCTGCTCACGGGTGAGTCGACCCGCGAGGACGTAGCGCTCGGCGATCGAGTCTGGGCCGGTACGACGAATGCGGCGCAGGAGCTCGTGATCGAGACCGAGCACAGCGGTGCCCAGACGCGCGTAGGGCGGCTCGTCGAGAGCATCGAGGCGGCTCAGCGCGAGCGCGCTCCCATCGTCAAGCTCGCCGATCGACTGGCCAGCAAGTTCGTGGTCGTGGTGCTCGCGCTGGCGGCGCTCACGCTGCTCGTGTGGTGGGGGGCCGGCGCAGACCGCGCGATCGAGCACGCGGTGGCGCTCCTGGTGGTGACCTGCCCTTGTGCGCTCGGCATGGCGACTCCGCTGTCGGTGAGCGTGGCGCTGCGTCGCGCCGCCGCCGGGGGATTGCTGTTCAAGGGCGGCGAGCCGCTCGAGGCGCTGGCCGGCAGGGGCGTCATCGTGTTCGACAAGACGGGCACGCTGACGGACGGCGCCCCCAGGCTCGAGAGCTACGCCGGACCAGAAGACCTGCTGCGCCTGGCGGCGGTCGTCGAGCAGAGCTCGGAGCACCCTCTGGCCAAGGCCATTCGTCGCGCCGCACCGGCAGCGGGCGCGCTCCGCGCCGAGGGCCTGGAAGTCCTCGGCAGCCGCGGGCTCCGTGGCAGGGTAGGGACCGAGCTCGTCACGATCGGTTCGGCGGCGCTGTTCGATAGCCTCGGTCTGTCGGCGCCAGAACCCATCGCCGCCAAGCTCGAGGAGTTCGGTCGTCGCGGCCTGAGCACGGTCTTGATCGCGCGTAATCACGCAGTCGAGGCCGTGGCCGCCTTTGGTGACGGGCTTCGCCCGGACGCGCGCCAGACGCTGGAGTCACTGGCCGGCCTGGGCCACGAGCTCCTGGTGCTGTCGGGCGACGACCAGCGCGTGGTCGAACGCGTCTGCGCCGGGCTACCGCTCCGCGAAAGCTCGGGTGGCGTCAGTCCCGAGCAGAAACTCGCTCGCGTTCGTGAGCTCGTGCGTGGGGGCAAGACCGTGATCATGGTGGGCGACGGAGTGAACGACGCGGCAGCCATGTCCGCGGCAACGGTCGGTATCGCCGTCCACGGCGGCGCCGAGGCCAGCCTGCTGGCGGCGCACGTATTTTCCACGCGGCCTGGTGTGGCGCCCGTGCTCTGCGCAATTCTCGGGGCGCGGAAAACTCTGCGCGTGATCCGTCGCGGTATCGCCTTCTCGCTGGCCTACAACGCGCTCGGCGTGACGCTGGCACTGCTGGGGGTGTTGAGCCCGCTCCTGGCCGCGGTTCTGATGCCGCTGAGCTCGCTCACGGTGGTAGGCTCCGCGCTGCGTTCGCGAGCATTCCGGGAGGAAGCTGCATGAGCGTACTGTTCCTGATCATGCCGATCACCCTCTTGATCTCCGCAGCAGCGGTCGCTGCCTTCGTCTGGGCGACCCGCTCGGGGCAGCTCGACGACCTCGAGACTCCCGCTTTACGAGCGCTGCACGAGGAGCGTCAGCGCATGGAGGAACGACACCCGTCTTGAAGCCCACCACCGTTCGTACAGCCAGTCTGCTGCTCGGTATCGCGATCGGCGCCTGCGTCGGGCTCGGCGGCTATACCTTCGTCTACGCCAAGGGCGCGTCTTACCTCTCGAGCGATCCCAAGGCCTGCGCCAATTGCCACGTGATGAACGAGCAGTTCGACGGCTGGACGCACTCCAGCCATCGCGCGGTGGCGGGCTGCAACGACTGCCACACTCCGGCGAACCCGGTCGGCAAGTGGACGACGAAGGCGATGAACGGTTTCTGGCACTCGTTCTACTTCACCACCGGCACGTTCCCCGAACCGATCCGTATCACCGAGCGAAACCGCGAGGTCACCGAGGGCGCCTGCCGCCACTGTCACGAAGCCATGGTCAGCGCCATGGCCACCGGTCACAGCGGTCACGGTGACGAAGAAACGGCGTGCATTCGCTGCCACTCCTCCGTGGGTCACTTGCACTGAGCAAAGGCCATGAACGAACCGAAAAAGAAGCCCATTCTCCCAGGCTGGCGTCTCACGGCGCTGATCGCGGGCGCGGCGGCGCTGGCAGCGGCCGCTGTAGCGGCTCTTCTGATCAACATCTTCGAGCGCAAGCAGGAGGCAAAGAATCCGTTCTTCCGCGTCGTCACGCTGACGGACGAGACGGTCGACCCGGCCGTGTGGGGCAAGAATTTCCCGCTGCAGTACGACGGCTACCGGCGCACCGTCGATCAGCAGCGCACCCGTTACGGCGGTAGCGAGGCGGTGCCGCGCACACCAACGAAGGCGGATCCGCGCAGCGTGGTGGCGCAATCGCGGCTGGAAGAAGATCCACGCCTCAAGACCATGTGGGCCGGCTACGCCTTCTCCAAAGATTTTCGGGAAGAGCGCGGGCACGCCTACATGCTCGACGACCAGCTCTTCACCGAGCGCCAGGTGGTGGCCAAGCAGCCCGGCACCTGCCTGCACTGCCACGCCTCGGTGTACGTGCCCTACAAGAAGGCGGGCAACGGCGACCTCATCGCGGGCTTCGAGAAGCTCAATCAGCTACCGTACGCCGAGGCGCGCAAACACGTCACGAGCCCGGTCGCCTGCATCGATTGCCACGAGCCGAGCACGATGGCGCTCAGGGTCACACGCCCCGGTTTCATCGAGGGGATCCGCGCCTTCAAGGCCAGCCAGGGCACGCCCAACTACGAGGTGAACACCATGGCGACGCGCCAGGAAATGAGGAGCTACGTCTGCGGGCAGTGCCACGTCGAGTACTACTTCAAGGGGCCGGAGAAGCGCCTGACCTATCCCTGGGCCAAGGGCATCAAGGTCGACGAGATCTTCGCCTACTACGAAGAGGTCGGGTTCTCCGACTGGACCCACGCCAAGACGGGCGCGAAGGTGCTGAAAGCTCAGCACCCGGAGTTCGAGCTCTTCAACCAGGGCGTCCACGCCCGCTCCGGGGTGGCCTGCGCCGATTGCCATATGCCTTACCAGCGCGAGGGCGCGGTCAAGATCAGCGACCACCACGTGCAGAGTCCGCTCTTGATGCTGAACCGCGCGTGCCAGACCTGCCACCGGCAGCCCGAAGAGGAGCTGCGCAACCGCGTCGAGACGATCCAGTCGCGGCACATGGAGATGCGCAACGCCGCGATGGACGCGCTGATGGATCTGATCGCCGATGTCGAGCGCGCGCAAAGCTCCGGCACTGCCGCGGAGCTCATCGAGCCGGCGCGCGCCGCGCAGCGCAAGGCCCAGTTCTTCCTCGATTTCGTCGAGGCCGAGAACTCGTCGGGCTTTCATGCCCCCCAGGAAGCCGCGCGCATCCTGGTCCAATCCATCGACGCTACCCGGCGCGGGCAGCTCGCGCTGCGCGGAGCGGGCCCTGCCCCCGCGGCGGTCGGTGCGGAAGAGAAACCCCAGTAGGGCTTGGCTCAGCGCGCGACGTAGCCGCCGTCGACCAGCAGTGGGTGGCCGGTGATGAACGAGGCCCTGGGTGACGCCAGGAACAGCACCGCCTCGGCGACCTCGTCGGGCTCACCCAGTCGGTTCATGGCGTGCAGCGATTCCAGGGTCTTGCGCAGCGCCGGGTCGGCGAGCAGCCCCGCCCGCTCGAGCATGGGCGTGACGACGAAGCCCGGACAGACCGCGTTGACGCGGATGCCCTTGCTCGCATACTCGAGCGCCGCGGTGCGGGTGAGCCCGATCAGGCCGTGTTTGGCGGCGACGTAAGCGGAGGCGTTGGGGAAGCCGACCGAGCCCAGGATCGAGGCGTTGTTGATGATCGCGCCAGCGCCCTGCTTTTCCATCTGCGCGAGCTCGTGCTTCATGCACAGGAACGCGCCCGTGAGGTTGACTGCGAGCACACGCTGCCAGGCCTCGTCGGACAGCTCGGCCACGGGCTTTTGCTCCCCCTCGATACCGGCGTTGTTGAAGGCGATGTCGAGCCTGCCGTAGCTCTCGACGGTCCCGCGGACGAGCGCTTCGACGTCGCGCGGATTGGCCACGTCGCAGCTC